>JAKJAB010000184.1 GCA_022707725.1 Chloroflexota bacterium
CAGAGGCGTCGTTTTGATGCCCCGCCCGATAAAGGCCCCGCTGCGCAACTCCAACACCGGCAACGGGCGCTGGATGCCATCGAAGATGCTTTGCAGCAAGCCGGGTCCTAACTCGACGGAGAGCGGGTAGCCTGTGCTGAAGACGGGTGCGCCTGGGCGTAACCCCGTGGTTTCTTCGTAAACCTGGATGGTGAGGATATCGCGTTCCAGTCCAATGACTTCGGCGATCAGGTGCTCATCGCCGATTTCAACCACTTCCAACATGCCGACGTGCTGCGATCCGCGCGCCCGCACGACCGGCCCGTTGACCCAAACAACTTCAGCAATTTGGGTACTCAGTTCAGTCCTCATGCGGCATCTCCTGCCAGAATGTGAAAGACGGCGGTGCGCACGTTGTCCTGGACGCGAGTCAAGCGGGTTTCCAGCGTGTTGTCGTAGCGCCGGTGACCATCTGGCGTGGTCAGGACGACGCCGGTGCCTTCCTCGAGTTGTGGGCCAAGTTCTAAATGGACGTTGAGTTGTTGTGTCAGGTTTTCCAAGAAGGCATCGTCCAGCACGCGGTTTGTAGCGGCGTCGGCCTGGATGACGAAGGCCTCATCGCCCATAGTGGTCGCAGCCTCACTGATCAGGCGCCGCACGATGTCTGCATAATCCGGGCGCTGGGGGATCGTTGCCAGTTGCTGGCGTGCTTTGTCAAAGGTTTGCATCATAACTTGTTCGCGACGTTGCAATTTGAGCATTTGTGCTTCCAGTTGGGCCTTTGCCCTGGCCTGGTCAAGAAGTACCTCTACCGTTTGCCGCGCCTCTTCGAGGATGTGTTCGCTTTCGGCTGTAGCCTTGTCCTGTGCTTGTTTTTGGAGGCTATCGGCTTTCACCCGTGCTTCGTCCAGGATAGCCTGAGCCTCCTGTTGGGCGATTTCCATGATAGCGCGTTCCAGCACCTGAACTTTGTCTTGCTCTGTCATATTCGCACTCCCGTCGTCCGTCTGATCACTTCGCTGAGAGAAGGCTGGTCCATCTGGACTTTATCGGGTCCGGGAATCTCTACGACTAATGGGATGGTACTATGCGCCGTGAGATAATCCATGCGCTGGCGCACTAGAGCCGCCGCCTCTTCTGTGACCAGAATAATGCCGATACTCTTGTCGTTTAGCGCCGCGTCGAGCGCCTGATTGACCGTTTCGCCCGTCGTGGCAATTTGGCCCTCTACGCCAACCAACGCAAACCCTCGCACAGCATCCTGGTGACCAATGACCTTGAGTTTCATTGGCGGCCTGAATCCATATTTCGGTTAGCTATTCAGGATGATGAACGCGATGATCAGCCCGTAGATGGCAACACCTTCTGACAGACCCACGAAAATCAGGGCGCGGCCAAAGACCTCGGGCTTTTCCGCGATGGCGCCAATAGCCGCTGAACCTGTCGTGCTCACAGCATAACCGGCGCCGGCAGAGCCAACGCTCACAGCAATGGCCGCCGCCAAAGCTTTGTAGGGGTCGCCGGCGGCATTCTGCACCAGCCCAGAGGCCTCGGCGACCTCGGGAGCCACGAGCCACACCAGACCTGCCCCCATGAGCATCAAGGTGATGATGATATTGACAGTGTTCAGGCTAAAGGCCAGTTTGCGCGCGGCTTTCATGCGTGATTCACCAAGCCGTTGGAGCATGAAGACGACAGCCGGGATGAACGGCAACAATCCCGCAAAGATAACGACTAAGAAAATCATCATATACCTCCTGAAATCGTAAGTTTATTCTTCACTTTTTAGAATGAGTGACAACGGCCGGAAAGGCGCGCCGCCGCCGTAAAAGAACTTGCTGAAAAATTCGTAGTATTCGAGACGCAAGGTTTGAATCCCTACGATCATCCCTTCGAAACCGATGACGAACAGGTTGCCCAGGATGACCACGATCCAGTAGCCGATGCTGCCTTTCCCTCCGGCGAATTCGGCGATGATAAAGACGACCAGGCTTAATGCGCCGTGTGCTACAGCAAATGCGCCCATACGGACGTAGGAAAGGGTGTTGCTCAACAGGCTGATCAGCGTTTCGAAAAGCTCGAAAAACGCCAGCACCACATAAGTGCCGATGCTGCCCTCCACTAACGGCCGATGCTTTTCCACCAAGTGCTCGAAAAACTCAGCAAATGTCAAGCCGCTGCCGGAAACGACCAGCAGGATGCCCAACACACTCCCGGGAATGGGGACGGCAACGCCGAATGTGTTCACCACGATCCCCAATATCGACCAATAGAACACCAAACCGGCCAAGCCATTGCGGTTGAAGATCAGGCGCCCCCAATGCTTTGCTAGTGCGGCGTTGAGCATACTGTAGACCATCCCCAGACTGAGTAACACAGCGCCAACAGCTACTGTGAATAACAAAACGTCGGTGATATTCTCCAAGGGATGTATCCACACGGCTTTGAGTACGTCTTCGAAGCCGAATAGACTTCCATAGAGAAAGCCAAAAACCATAGCCATTGCACCACAAGCGGCGATGACCATCCCGAAACTGGCGACACTCTGCAGTGGTCGAATTTTGCGGCTGATGAGTAACAGCCCTACGAGCAGTAAGAGTAGTCCGTGCCCGACATCGCCAAACATGATACCAAAGACAAGCGGAAATGTGAGCGCCAGCACCGGCGTTGGGTCCAATTCGTCGTAGTTGGGCTGGCCATACGTGGTCACCAGACCCTGGAAACCGCTGACTAACGGAGGATTTTTCAAGGCTGCTGGGATGCGCCCGATATCTTCCATACGGGGTTTGAGGGTCTCGACGACGACTTTGTCGCTGACTTTGGCGATTTCCTGTTCCAGCTTGGCCCGCGATGCCGCGGGAACCCACCCGGTCACCAGATAAGTGTGTTGCAAGTGATCGTAACCATTGATAGTGCGGGCCAGGATACGGCTGGCGCGCACGCGCCAGAGCAGATGACGCAGGTGGCGGACTCGCATTTTATGCAGACGCGCGATTTCCCTCTCGGATTCGGCGATGTGCTGCTGGGTGCGCTCTATGCCGGCTTGCAAAGCGGCAATGGTCTGGGCCGGCGTCCCCCGGTAGTCCTCGGGTAGCATCAGCGGGTTGAGATAGGCGCTGCGCGCGGCCCGATTTAGCACGGCGGCGTCCTCTTGCAGGCCAAAAAGCATGACTGTGGCCAGGTGACCCTCGCGCCGCAATGTGACAAGAACAAAGGGAGTGTGTTCCAGACTGTTTTCGAGACGTTCGACGTTGGCTATGGGCATTGATCCTAGCATCACAAAGGTGTAACGCAGATCGCGCAATGATCCCAAGTCTGCATCCAGGTCAGCGATCGGGGCTAACTGGCTGACATATTTTTGTAATTGTGTCAGTCGTCGTTGCGCCGCCTCTAGCTCGCGAATGGGGTTTTCTGCCTCGAGCTCAAGTCGCTCGATATCGCGCTGAGCCACCTGAGGTTCGATGATATGCGGGGTTTGGGTAGGTGGGGGGCCTTCGCTGATTTTAAGTTCTTCCATCACCACCAGGATGCGGTGCTCCAGGGCAACCAAATCTGCTGTCCAGGCTTGCCATTCATCGATGCCACGCGCAGGCGTCCTGACCGTTATCTGGGTGCTAGGGATAGGATGGAAAACCCCGGAAGCGGCCAGCGCCTCAGTCGTGCGCACGACTTGATGTTCTGGTATGATGAGTTCGACTTTCTCCATGCTTTGTGGTTTAAACATGTTCACCACCACTCAATATCGATGATCGATGCAAGTCTCTCGATAGGAAGTTGAGATGCATTGGCTTCGACGACAGTTGTCAGGTCTTGTAATTCGCGCTCGAGAAGCATGATGTACGCCAGCGGAATACCAATATGGAAAGGATTACCAATGAACGTCCTGTAACACAGATCTGTAATGTGCCGGTGCAAAGCGCGTTCGATCAATGCAAGTTGACGTCGCTGGGGTGAGATTTCTTCTCTGGTCTGCGCGGGAACGTCCTCAAGTGTTTCAATCCGCGGGTAGACGCGTTTCACAACTGTGATGATATCTCCACCTTCGGCAATAGCGCGAATGTCTTCATCCCGTACTTGATAACCAAAAGGCAAGGTGTAGTTGATGATTTCTTGCACGGAAAGATGATGGTAGACCCGGTAACGAATTGCCCAGAGCAGATTGTCTGCGTCGATCTCCGTGCCCACCAGTCGTAATGCCTGTTCATGATCCATACCCGTCAGGTTCTCAATGCCTTGCCATAGCCCGCGACGATAATCCAGGTCCAGCGCCACTTCCAGCGGAAAGAGGTTCTTTTCTGCTTCATAGCGGGCGACAGCATGGATCAGTGTGTCATAATAGGGCGTGTGGCGGATACGCTCGATAGCCCGCACGATGCTGCCGGCGGCAAGCATCCGCTGTATATCGTCGGTGGTCAAAATGATATAGTGGAACATAGGCGACAAGAGATGCAGCACTTCGTCCCACGAGGCTCCAGTTTCAATCCCGCGCAAGGCGGCTTTGAGATTATTGACTTCGTAAAGCCGCCAGAGTTGAATCAGGAGCTGCTGCCCTGGTTCGGGTGTGATACGAATGAGCTTCTCGTAAACATGCGCAAGATGCAGACGTAGTTGAAAAGCTGTGCGTCGTGGGGTGAGCAGCTCGCGGTTTATTTTCAGGTAAGGGCCATAGACCGTTTTGTCGAGTTGCGTCAGAAGTACATCGAAATTGGGCGACTGTATGAGCGCATGGCGTACTTCTGGCGTCAGTAATGTTGAATAGAGCGCCCGTGTTGTGGCATTGACAGAAGCATAGGCAGTAACGGCCGATCGGACCATAGTTTATGGTTGTTCTATGACGTGGGCAAGCACAAACTTCACGGCAGGCTCAATAGCTTTTGCTGCTGTGGTATCCAGTCGTTGTGCGTCTGCGCCGGCTTGTGCAATAATCCTGGCGTGTTCAGCTTCAGCCTTTTGTTTGCCTGCTGCAATAATGCGTTCTGCTTCGCGGCGCGCTTGTTCTAGCCGGTTGTTTCGCAAGGTGGCTACTGCCCGTTCAGCCTCTGCGATCAGATCCGCAGCCTGTTGTTGGGCATCGCTGTGCAATTTTGCGGCAGTTTTTTCGATATCCAGGAGTCGTGCAACGGTATCCTGCGCCATGTGTCCTCTTCACCCTGATAATAAATAACCGCCGTCGCGTAAACCCTCGCAACCCGGCGGTACCAGCATTATAGTTCAAGTTAGCACAAAATCAAATGGAATTCAGACTGCGTTTTCTGTTTCTGATAAATATGGTATAATGTGTGTGAATGGCCTGTAACTTTTCAATTAAGGCCATGCTCACTCACGAAAGGAGGTCAATAGCCATGGGCATACATCTGTACCTGTCGATGATCCCCGAAGCGCTCATTGCTTCTATGTTATCGCCTGAGGAATTTGGTGTTTACTATGCTGTGGGGAGCGAGAAGAAATCGCGTGGTCAGGCAATGTTCTTCGAACTTGACCCCGATTTTCGCCATCCTGATTTACCCATCGATGAAGGGTTCCGGCGTTGTGTCCCACACGAAGATGGTCGCCCCAAGAACTCGATCTACATTACCGTCTATCGTGCATTGGAACGGGTTTCCCTCGATGCCATTCACAAACTCTACCTGGTAACACAAGACGGCCGCGTGCTTGACTTGGAAGGTACACCCCTCGATATTCCTGATGACACCGGCGGAATGCATCTCTATCAAGAAATCGCGCCGGTTAATCCGCTCATCGTTAGCACATTGGGGGCTAAAGCGTTTTATGACTTGATTGTGAAGAATCCCACCTCTCTTTTGATGCTTCCGGCGGTCTGCTTTGTGGAACTGCGGCTTGGGGAACTGGCGAAGAACCCTGAGTATGGCAGTGTTGGTGACTTGCCCTACGCCGACATCGATCACTTGCGACAATGTCTGGTGGATCTCAGCACCAAAACGGTCCATTCGAAGATGGTGGACCGGCTCAGCTCGCCGGCGTTTCCCTATCGTATGCTCAAGAGCGGCGTTTTTGTCGGCAATACGGAAAAGTTGATGTTCTTCCCGCTGCCTTCGCAGGAAGTGCTGCGCACTCAGCATTATCGCTGGTGGCGTTCGGCGAATATGTAACTTAACCTGGCGGCCGCTGCGCGCGGCCACTTCTCTCAGATCACGAAAGGCTCATGTTCTTTTGAGTTTTGTATCGACCTTAATTGTACTGTTGGAACTACAACGCTCTCAATTAGACGCTATCCAAAAGTTTGCTCCAAGCTCCGTCTCAGGGCGGTCCCCTCGGGACGGGAAGCTATAGCAATTTTCGGATAGGTAGCCAGCTTGTTCGGCGGGCTACAGCGGCGATACAAAACTCGGAGAACGTGAGCTTGTTTGTGTAAAAAACCATTACATACTTTCTGGAGGACTGGAGGAAAAATTATGAGTAACACCTTGTGGTTGATTTTAAGTTTCGTTGCGGGCATTATTTCTATTGGCGCCGCCTATGGGTACTATAGATGGGTTTTGAAACAGGACCCGGGGACCGAGCGCGCGCAGCGGGTTGCGGGCTGGATCCGCGATGGCGCCCGATCTTACCTGAAGAAACTGTACGGCGCGCTAGGGCTGCTCGTGATCGGCCTGGCCATCGTCATTGCCATTGTCTTTACGTTGCAGGCCAGCTTCGGGTATGGGCTGACGATGGCGCTCACCTTTGTTTTCGGCGCGCTGTGTTCGACAGCCGCCGGATATATGGGGATGACGATCGCCGTGGAAGCGAACGTGCGCAGCGCTACTGCCGCGGACAAAGGCTTGAACCCGGCCTTCAATCTGGCGTTCAAAGCTGGCGCGGTGATGGGGCTGGCGATGGTTGGCCTGGCGTTGGCAGGGATGAGCCTGACGTTTTTGCTCACCAACGACGCCAACCTGGTGTTAGGCTTCAGCTTTGGCGCTTCGACGCTGGCGTTGCTGGCGAAGGCCGGCGGCGGCATCTACACCAAGAC
>JAKJAB010000185.1 GCA_022707725.1 Chloroflexota bacterium
GACGACGCTTCACAGTTCGGCCGCCGGTCTCGAAGCCACAGAAGCCCAACAGAGACTTGTACAATACGGCCCGAACGTCCTGGAAACGCGCGCGGAGGTCACGCCGCTGCGGCTGTTCCTCAAACAGTTCCGCGATCCCATTGTGCTGATTCTGCTGTTCGCCACTGCTGTTTCGGCGGTGACGCAAGAATGGATCGACGCTGGCATCATCCTGGCGATTGTGGTGGGCAGCGCGGCCTTGAGCTTTTCCCAGGAATACAGCGCGGGCAACGCCGCCGCCAAACTGCGCGCCCAAATTACGCTCAAAGCGACCGTCCTCCGCGATGGACAGGCGCAGGCCGTCCCCGCCGAGGCCATCGTGCCGGGGGACGTGGTGCAGCTTTCCGCCGGAAGCCTTATCCCCGCCGACGGCGTGCTCCTGGAAGCCACCGATTTCTACGTCAACCAGGCTGTACTCACCGGCGAGACGTTCCCGGTGGAGAAAAGGCCCGGCGCGGCGGCGGAGGAAGCGAGCTTGCCGGAACGTGTGAACTGCGTCTTCATGGGCACGAACGTGCGCAGCGGTTCGGCCAAGGCGCTCATCGTGCAGACCGGTGCGGCGACCGTCTTCGGGCAGGTGGCGAAGCGGCTCACGGTGCGGCCGCCGGAGACCGAATTCGAGCGTGGTATTCACCGGCTGGGCTATATGCTCACCCGCGTGATGTTTATTCTGGTGTTCGTGGTCTTCGCCGTCAACGTCTTCTTCCACAAACCGGTGCTGGATTCGTTGTTGTTCTCCATTGCCCTGGCGGTCGGCCTCACGCCGCAACTGCTGCCCGCGATCATCAGCATCACGCTCTCCAAAGGCTCGCAGCGCATGGCGGCGGACGGCGTCATCGTGCGGCGGCTGGAGTCCATCGAAAACTTCGGCAGTATGGATGTGCTCTGCACCGACAAAACCGGCACACTCACGTTGGGTGTGGTGAATCTGGACAACGCGGTGGATGTGCAGGGACAGCCCTCGGAGGACGTCTTCCGCTATGCTTATCTCAACGCCTACTTCGAGACCGGGCTTGCCAATCCTCTGGATGAAGCCATCACGGCGCACGCGCAGCCCGACGTGACCGCCTACACCAAAGTTGACGAGGTCCCTTACGACTTTGTGCGCAAACGGCTGAGCATTGTCGTCAAGACAGGGACAGAACTGTTGCAGATCACCAAAGGCGCATTGGACAATGTGCTGGAAGTATGCACCCAGGTTCGAGAAGGCGACGGCAGTGTGTCCCTCGATGACGATCACCAGCAGCAGATTCGGCAGCGCTACACCGCCTGGAGCAAGCAGGGATTTCGGGTGCTGGGCGTCGCCGTGCGGACGATGCCGGAACAGGCGCGCTACACCCGGCGCGATGAACTCGATATGACGTTCGTTGGCTTCCTGCTGTTTTTCGATCCACCCAAGCCCGGCGTCCGCGAGACAATTGCCGCATTGAAAGATTTGGGCGTGCAGCTCAAGATCATCACTGGCGACAACAAACCCGTCGCCCTGCACGCCGCCGACGCGGTCGGGATGACCGTGACCGGCGTGCTGACCGGCGCGGAGATCGCCAATATGCCCGATGAGGCGCTCTGGCACACCGCCGAACACGTGAATCTCTTCGCCGAAGTGGACCCCAACGAGAAAGAGCGCATCATCCTGGCACAAAAGAAACTGGGCCACGTGGTGGGCTATATGGGCGACGGTATCAACGACGCCCCGGCGTTGCACGCCGCCGATGTAGGCATCTCGGTGGACACTGCGGTGGATGTGGCGAAAGAGGCCGCCGACTTCGTGCTGCTCAAGCACGACCTCTCCGTCTTGCGACAGGGAATTGTGCTGGGGCGGACGACGTTCGCCAACACACTCAAATACGTCTTCACCACCGTCAGCGCGAATTTCGGCAATATGTTCAGCATGGCCGGCGCGTCGCTGTTCCTGCCGTTCCTGCCAATGCTGCCGCTGCAAATCCTGCTCACGAACTTCCTCACCGATTTTCCCTCGATGAACATCGCCGGCGACAGTGTGGATCAGTTGATGATCGACAAACCGCGCCGCTGGAACGTCAGGTTCATCCGCGACTTTATGATCACCTTCGGCCTTACCAGTTCGGTCTTCGATTATCTGACCTTCGGCATGCTGCTCCTGATCCTCAAAGCGGGTGAAACCCAGTTCCACACCGGCTGGTTTCTTGAGTCGATCCTGACCGAACTGCTCATCGTCTTCATCGTGCGCACGCAGCAACCGTTCTACAAAAGTCGCCCGGGCCGGATGCTGTTGATTGTATCCCTGATCGTGGCAGGCATCACGTTGGTCCTTCCCTACTCGCCGCTGAATACGCTGTTGGGTCTGGATCCCCTGCCCTTGCCGATTTTACTTACCCTGATCGGTATTACCCTGCTCTATCTGTTGGCCTCGGAGACGGTGAAACGCTTTTTCTATCGGAAGGAGCACATCTGACATGAAACGCATCGCAGTTTTGACCAGCGGCGGCGACGCCCCAGGGATGAACGCCGCCATTCGCGCAGTCGTGCGCTGCGGCCTGGAGCAAGGGTGGGAAGTGTTCGGCGTCCAGCATGGCTATGCAGGTCTCATCGCCGACGATATGGCGCCGTTGAGCGCCAGAGATGTCGGCGGCATCATTCAACTGGGCGGCACGATGTTGGGCAGCGCGCGCTGCCCGGAGTTCAAAACAGAGGAAGGCCGCCGGCAGGCCATCAGCGCGTTGGAGCAGCGCGGCATCGAGGCTGCCGTGGTCATCGGCGGAAACGGCTCGCAGACCGGCAACTATGCGCTATCGGCGATGGGCTTCCCGACTGTCGGCGTGGCTTCGACCATTGACAATGACCTGTACGGTTCTGACATCACCATTGGCGTGGATACGGCGCTGAATATCGCCCTGGAAGCCATCGACCGCTTGAAAGTGACGGCGGCTTCTCACCATCGCGCCTTCCTCGTCGAAGTGATGGGGCGTGAGTGCGGCTACCTGGCGCTGATGGCGGGCATCGCCGGCGGCGCCGAAGCGGTGGCGCTTCCCGAACTGGAAACGGACCCGGAGGCCGTGGCAACCGAGATGCTCGCCGCCTACGAACGCGGTAAGTCCCACGCCCTGGTCGTCGTCGCGGAGGGCGCGAAGTACAACGCCGAAAGGTTGGCCGCATACTTCAAGGAACACCGCGAGCGCCTGGGTTTCGATTTGCGGGTGACGACGTTGGGCCACGTGCAGCGCGGCGGCGCACCGGGCGCGTTCGACCGTCTGCTTGCCAGCCGCTTGGGCGCGGCAGCGGTCGAGCATCTGGCAGCCGGCGAACATGGCGTTCTGGTCGGATTGAACAAAGAAGCGATCACGGCGACACCTTTGGCGGATGTGGTGGGCAAGCAGAAACCCCTGGATATGAAACTGATCAGGCTGGCGAACGTACTATCCCGCTAAACTAAAGTGAAGGGGGTGCAGATATGAAACGGCGGTGGCTGCTTTGGGTTCTAGTGATTGCCTTCGTGTGGGTTGTCCTCAGCCATTTCGCGGAACTGAAAACTCTGGCGACGACATTGACTCAGGGGAAATGGCAGTGGGTGGCGCTGGCACTGGCGCTGCAGATCGGGTATTACCTCCTGTACACCGCACTATACCAGGCGGCGTTTTCTACGGTTGAAGTGCGCAGCCGGGTGTGGCAACTGTTGCCGGTGGTGCTGGGATCACTCTTCATCAACGTGGTTGCGCCCACTGGCGGCACGGCGGGTAATGCGCTGTTTCTGGACGACGCAGCCCGGCGCGGCGAATCTCCAACGCGGACAGCGGCCGGCGTGTTGTTGGCATTAGCTGCCGACTTCGTGATGTTCGCCGCGGTGTTGCTCGGGGGATTGCTGTTCTTGTTGGTCAAACACGATCTGCAACTCTATGAAATCGTCGGGGCTATCGCCCTGTTCGTGTTGATCGCGGCCCTGGGGGGTGTACTGCTTCTGGGTCTCTGGCGTCCCACGCTGCTGTGGGCGCTTTTCGGTTGGCTCCAGCGCGCGGTCAACGGTCTGGCCGCGCGTCTCAAGCGCTCCCCTTTCCTGGCCGAGGATTGGGCAGAAAGCACGGCGACAGAATTCACCGGCGCGTCGACAGCGATTGCCGCGCATCCCGGCAGGCTGTTGAGAACGTTGGGGATCGGCCTTCTGGAACAACTTTGCGACGTTGCCAGCCTCTACGCGCTGTGCCTGGCCTTTTACGGACCGGTCTCGCCGGGCGTCGTCGTGGCGGCCTACGGCATCGGCGTGTTGTTCTGGATCGTCGCCATCACGCCGGGCGGCATCGGCGTGGTGGAAGGCGTGATGCCGCTGGTCTTCGTCTCGCTCGATGTCCCCGGCGCGGCTGCATCCGTGATCACATTGGCCTTCCGTGGCTTGTCTTTCTGGCTGCCCGTCTTTCTGGGCTTCTTGTTGCTGCGCCGGATCAAGACGTTTGGCGGACGAGCGCGCGCCGTAAGCCGGGCCTGGGGCGTCCACATTCTCGCACTGCTGACCGGCTTGATGGGGTTGGTGAACGTGATTTCGGCCGTCACTCCCTCGCTGATGAGCCGTATCGCCATCCTGGAACAGGTGTTGCCGCTCGAGGTACGGCACGGAGGCCATCTCACTGCCGCGCTGTCGGGCTTTGCGCTGCTCCTCCTGGCGGCGAATCTCTGGCGGCGCAAGCGCGCCGCATGGTGGGTGACGCTGGGAGCCCTGGCGATCTCACTGGTCAGCCACCTGTTCAAAGGACTGGACTACGAGGAAGCGGCGCTGGCGAGCGCGCTGATGATCGCGTTGCTCGTCGAGCGCCACGCGTTCCACGCGCGTTCGGATGCGCCGTCCATCCGTCACAGCCTCAATGTCCTGATCGGCGCTGTGTTATTCACGCTCGCTTACGGGGTGGTAGGGTTTTACCTGCTGGATCGCCATTTTAGCGTCAA
Source organism: Chloroflexota bacterium (assembly GCA_022707725.1). GTDB lineage: Bacteria > Chloroflexota > Anaerolineae > B4-G1 > SLSP01 > DSWT01. The sequence continues at coordinate 4,951 of JAKJAB010000185.1, forward strand.
CTTTGGGCTGGGCGCAGCATTACAGCAGACGTTGGTGATGTTTACGCAGTTCTACGATCCAGGGTTAGAGCCACTGACCGGTTTTGGGCGCTACTTCGCGGATTCCATCTACACGGTTGGCGCGTTGACGGTAGGCTACGCGCTGCTGATGTTGATGCGCCCCGTCTTTGTGCGGCAAGCGGCGACCGCTGACGCACGCGCGCGGGCGAAAGTCATTGTCGAAGCTTTTGGGTGTTCTTCGCTGGCGCGTTACGCTCTGTTCGATGACAAAGCTTACTACTTCAGCCCTGGCGGCTCGGTCGTTCCTTTCGTGGCCAAGGGCAGAGCCGCCGTCACCCTGGGCGATCCTATCGGGCCTGCCGGAGACATAGCGGACGTGATCCAGGGTTTTGTAGACTTCTGCCAACGCAACGATTGGCTCCCCGCTTTCTACCAGACCCTGCCCGATCATCTGGAAGCGTACAAGACCGCCGGATTTGACATACTCGCTATCGGCCAGGAAGCAGTTGTGGATCTGACCACATTCTCGTTGGACGGAAAACCGAACAAGCACCTGCGCAATACGATCAACACGTTCAGCAAAAAGGGGTATCGGGCCGAATACATCGCGCCGCCGTTGCCCGCCGTGCTGCTGCACGAATTGCGCGCCGTCAGCGACGAATGGCTGACGATGATGCATGGGACGGAGAAACGTTTTTCCCTCGGCTGGTTTGACGATGACTACATCGGCAACGGGCCGGTTATGGTAGTGTATACGCCGGAAGGGATGATCAGCGCCTTTGCCAACATTCTACCTGAGTATCAGCTAAATGAATCCACGATTGACCTGATGCGCCACCGCACTGAGGTCGAAGAGGGGACGATGGACTTTTTATTCCTGGCGCTGTTTCAGTGGGCCAAAGCGCAAGGGTATGCAGGCTTCAACCTCGGATTAAGCTCACTCGCCGGCATAGGTGAGCGAAAAGATGACCCGGCTGTCGAACGGGCGTTGCATTATATCTACGAGCACATCAACCAATTTTACAATTTTTCGGGACTTCACCAGTTCAAAGAGAAGTTTCATCCTCGTTGGGAACCTCGTTATCTAGTTTTTCCAGGCCCGGCCAGTCTCCTGCCTGTGGCCCTGGCGTTGGTACGCGCCGACTCCGGAGACAACTTCGTGCAGGCTTATATCAAAGATTGGATCGAACAACGACGCTTGCGGCATCGCGTGAATCCTACGCAATAAGAGAAACCTTTCATGTCCGGCCCAAATACCACACAAAAAATCACCGCCTCAATGCGGGTTCCCAAATCGATGCTCCGGCTGGCGCGCCAATTGCCTATGCTCATTCTGCTAGGATTGGCTGTGCATCTGATCCTGCCCCAATTGACCACACTGGAACACTCGCTCAAGGTTATCGAAAACATGGTCTGGTGGGCGATAGCGCTGGCCGTTGGAGCGCAGATTTTGAGCTACGTGGGCAGCGGTTATTTGATCAGCAGCCTGGCAAGCGTTTCACTGCCGCGTTTGAAGCTCGGGCGCGGCATTGTCATCACCCTGGCGGCCTCCAGTGTGGGATTGGTCGCCGGGGGCATGGTGGGCAATGCGGCGGCGGTTTATCGCTGGACACGCAGCAACGGCGTGGGAAAAGAAGGCGCGCTCCTGGCAAGCTGGTTGCCCTCGCTGTTCAACAACGCTATCCTGGCGCTGATTGCTGCCGCAGGCGTGCTGCATTTGTTGATTGTCCATGACTTGTCTACTCTCCAGGCAATTGGCTTTGGTCTGACGTTGGCGCTGCTCGGCGGGGCAACGAGCGTCATCGTTTGGGGCGTGCACCATCGTCCGGCTTTCACAGCACTCCTCACGCGCACTACCCGCCGCTGGGCCAGCCTGTTGCGGCGTCCGTATGATCCCACAGCAACCACAGACACCACCGCGCGCATCTTCGGCGCCTGGGATGTGCTGCGCAGCGGCGGCTGGC
>JAKJAB010000186.1 GCA_022707725.1 Chloroflexota bacterium
TCACCGAGGCCGCGTTCGAGGCGATCCAGGCGACCGGTATGCCGCCGGTGCTGGTGCAACTGCTCTATCGCGTCAAGCCGGACGTGGGCTACCGGTTGGTGAGCCATCCGCTGGTTGGCGCGACGGGTTTCACGGGCAGTCGCGGCGCCGGCGTGCGTCTCAAGGAAGCGGCGGACAAGGCCGGAAAGCCGATCTACCTGGAAATGTCGAGCATCAACCCGATCTTCGTGCTGCCCGGCGCGTTGGAAGAGTGGCTGGACGCCGTCGCCGGGGAGTTGTACGCCTCGTGCTCGATGGGCGTGGGGCAGTTCTGCACCAAACCGGGTTTCGTCGTCTTGCTGCAAAACGAGAAAAGCGAGCTGTTCTTCGACAAGGTGAACGAGCACTTCCAGAATCCACCCGGCGTGCTGTTGGGCGCGAGCGGCGTGTGGACGATTGCCGATGCGGTAGAAAAGCTCCAGGCGGCGGGCGCGCAGCTCGTCACCGGCGGGCACGAGGTCGAAGGGCCGAGCTATCGCTACGCGAACACGCTCCTCCGCGTCTCCGGAGACGATTTCCTCAAGCAACCGCGCGCGCTGCAAATCGAAGCGTTCGGCGTCGTGTCACTCGTCGTCTTTGCGCGGGACGTCGCGCAGATGTGCGACATCGCCGCAGCGTTGGAAGGCAACCTCACCGGCTGCCTGTATAGTCACACCGGCGGCGACGATGACGCCCTATACGATCAGGTCGCGCCGATCCTGCGCACGAAAGTCGGGCGGCTGCTCAACGACAAGATGCCCACCGGCGTCGCCGTCAGCCCGGCGATGAACCACGGCGGCCCCTACCCCGCGACCGGGCATCCCGGCTTCACCGCCGTCGGCGTGCCCGCGTCGCTGTTGCGCTTCGGCGCGCTGCATAGCTACGACGCCGTCCGCCCGCACCGCCTACCGCCGGAGTTGCAGGACAAGAATCCGACGGGCGCAATGTGGCGGTGGATCGATGGGGCGTGGACACAGAAGGATGTTGAATAATGGAGCTTGCCGACCACGAATCAGGAAACGAATAAACGAATTCAGGTCTTGGCTTGACGAAAAACCTGCACAAAGCAAACACCCTTTCGTTTATTCGTTTTGAATTCGTGGTCGGCCAACGCGCCCACATAATACAAAGCCGAGGTTTCAACGCGACGTGAAAACCGGCTTTATCGCTTACTCGAACAAGTAGACATAACACCATAGAGACACAGAGGACACAGAGATTTTCATTGACTCTCCGTGCTCTCTGTGTCTCCGTGGTTCGAAGGATTTACAAATATGCCTGAACCTTACAGTTTTCATCAGACGCTCGCCCGGCTACGACACAACACGGGCGTCGTCATCCCTGTCTATTTGCCGCACGGCGCAGAAAGTACCGACGCGGTACTGCTCGAAGAGACCGTCGCCGCGTACTGCGCGCAGGTTGCTGACCCTGCCGTTATCTGCTTGAGCGTGGATGGCGCAGACTGCGGCGGCGAGGTTGCGTCGCGACTGTCCGCCGAATATAGCGTGTCCTTGTGCACCGTGGAAGACAATCGCGGCAAGCTGTGGGGCGCGATTCACGGCGCGCGGGTACTGCTGCGCAACCCGGATTTAACGCACATCGCTGTGGTGGATCAGGACGGCGATCACTTCGCCAACGAGCTGCTCAACTTCGTGCGCGCCGCCGACCACATCCGCGCGCAGACCGGCGACGACAGTGCTCGCGTGATGGTATTAGGTCGTCGTATCTCGCTACACCGTCCGATGGGGTTCTTGCGCGGCGAGTTGGAGGCGCTGGCCAACCGTGTGCTGCTCGATGCGCTGCACTATCACGCCGCCGCGACCGGCATCCCGCTGCGTCTGGAATTCGCCACGCTGTTCGACGAAGCCCCGGATTTTCAGTCGGGGTACAAGCTGTTCAGCCGGGCGACCGCGCAAGCCGTCTTCAACTCTGAAACGCGTCAGATGGACGTTTCAGACGCAGCCTATTATCGCCACGCCTGCGAGACCGTGATGGCAGTCGAGGCGCTGGAGAACGGCGCGCGTCTGGGCGTGGTCAACCGCAGCACGTTCAACGAACAGCCAGTGACGCATTTCGGCAAGCTCGATCAGGCGCGCGCCACGGCGGATATGATCATCTGGGGCTGCAAGCGGCTCGATGTCCCCTACCCTTTCGTCGCGCAATGGTTGGCGAATCATGCGCCGCGTCTGCTGCTCAATACCATCGTCCCCCAGGGAAAAGAGGAAGTGGAACACGTGCGACAGCTTGTGCGCGAGGCGTTTGCGGCGCGCGATCCGGATGCGGCTGGACTACAACCGTTATTCGTGTAAGATTGCCGTATGAACATCAGGCGCTTGCTCAGTCGAATCAACATCTTTGCCACTCCGCCGGGATTGACGCCCACGCAGCGTCAGAATTTTTTCTATACCCAAATGGACGCGCTCGGTGTGGGATTGGTTAGCGGCGCGTCCCCCTTCCTGGCGGTATTCCTCACCCGGCTCGGCGGGACGAACTTCCAGGTGGGGTTGTTGAGCGCCATGCCGGGCTTCACCGGGCTGGTTCTGGGACTGGTGATCGGGCGGTTCCTGCAAACCCGCTCGAACATCGTGCCGTGGTACAGCCGTGTGCGGTTGATCGTATTTTCGGCCTACACGCTCACCGGCCTGATGGCGTTGATCCTGCCGCAGAAGGCGACGATCATCGCTATGCTCGTAATCTGGGCGCTGGCGAGCATCCCGCAAGCCATTCTCAGCGTGGCCTTCACGGTGGTGATGAATGCTATCGCCGGGCCGGAAGGCCGTTACACGCTGATGAGCCGCCGCTGGTCGATCTTGGGAATCACCGCGGCAGTGATGACGATGATCGCCGGGCAACTCCTCGACCGGATCAGCTTCCCCTTGAACTACGCCGTGGTTTTTTTGCTCTTCTCGATGGGTGGGCTGGTCAGTTTCCGGTTTTCCAGCCGGATGCAGGTTCCGCCGCTCAATGTAGAGGCGGTGGGCGACAAGACACCACTGTTTCAACAACTCAAACAGGATGTGCGCCTGGTGTTTTCCGAACGCCCTTTCCTGGCGATGTCTACCAAACGGCTGATCTACATCTTCGGTTCGACGCTCGTCGCGCCGCTGTTCACGCTGTACTACGTGCGTATCGTGCAAGCGAGCGACGCCTGGATCAGCGCCATCGTTACTATGCAGAGCTTCGTCTTGCTGATCGGCTATACGATCTGGACACAGCAGCACCACAAACGCGGCTCGCGCTTCATCCTGCTGAGCACGACGTTGGCGCTGGCGCTCTATCCGGCGCTGACTGCGATCACACGGCTGCCGTGGATGCTGGTCATCTACGCGGGCATCGCTGGCATTTTCCAGGCCGGGATGAACCTGGTTTTCTTCGATGAGCTGATGAAAACTGTGCCCCCCCAGCACAGCGCCACTTTCATCTCGGTGGACCAAAGCGCGCAGAACGCCCTGGCGATGAGCGCGCCGCTCATTAGCACGAGCTTGTCCAACTTCATCGGTATTCCGGTAGCGTTGGGCGTCGGCACGGCGGTGCGGCTGGTCGCCTTCGTGATGTTCTGGCGCGGGAAAGAAGGGCAAAAACCTGTCGGCAGCACGGTCGAAGAACAGCCGCAGCCCACAGAAGAAGATGAAAAGCCGTCAACGGATTGAACAGATTTTGACGGATTGTTTCGAAAATCCAGGAAGATTCGCGTAGACTAGCGAGATTAGCGGTTTATTGTATGGAGGCTGATATGAAAACCACGGTTCGTAGTTTTGTTAAGTGCGTCCCACCTCAAGGCTGAATAGTTACGCCTTTGTCTTGCAAGATGCAGAGGGGCGGGAGATAGACGCGCACGCGATGCGCCTCGACGCCGAAGGCGACGGGATTCCGGTATGAGACGCCGAGGGACGCATTCTCAAGCGCCAGGACTTTGCCGGTGAAGGCGACATAGCGGGGGTGACGGTCCTGTGCTATACGCCCGAAATGCAAATGGTGTGTCATACTGGCTACGAACTTCCAGACAAACAAGTGCACGATCTAAAGCGATTACACGAAAAATTCGGCGTCGCGTATCCCGACGAATTGCGAAATCCTTTGTAGCCTGCGAACTGATTACTCGTTACCCATTACTCGTTACTGAATCAGGAGTATGAAATGACAACAAACACAATCCGTTGGGGCATCATCGGCTGCGGGAATGTGACGGAGGTAAAGAGCGGGCCGGCGCTGCAGAAGGCGCAAGGCTCGCAGTTGGTCGCGGTGATGCGGCGGAACGGTGACCTGGCGCGGGACTACGCGCAGCGTCACGGCGTCCCCAAGTGGTATAATGACGCCGATGCGCTGATCCACGATCCGGAGGTGGATGCCGTGTACATCGCTACGCCGCCCTCATCGCATCGGGAGTACGTGCTGGCGGTGGCGCAGGCCGGAAAGCCGGTGTACGTCGAAAAGCCGATGGCCCGCACCTACGCGGAGTGTCAGGCGATGATTCAGGCGTGCGAACAAGCAGGTGTGCCACTGTTTGTGGCGTATTACCGGCGGATGCTGCCACGCTTTCTCAAGGTCAAGGTATGGTTGGATGCAGGTGCGATCGGTGAGGTGCGCAACGTGAACACGGTGCTCTACCGTCCGCCGTCGCCAGAGGATTGCAGCGGCGAGAGACCCTGGCGGCTCGATCCTGAGATCGCCGGGTGCGGCTACTTTTGCGACCTCGGTTCGCACATGCTCGACCTGCTCCAGTATCTGCTGGGGCCGATCGAGACGGCGCAGGGCTACGTCAGTAACCAGGGTGGGTGCTATGAGGCAGAAGACGCTGTCAGCGCGACGTGGCTGCACGCGAACGGCATCCACGGTACAGGGACGTGGCACTTCACGACGCAGCATCGCGTGGATCATACAGAAATCGTGGGGACGACTGGCATAATCCGTTGCGCGACATTCGACAATGAGCCGGTGATTCTTGAGAGCCTGGGGGAGACGGAATCCGTGTCTATCGAGAACCCGCCACACATCCAACAGCCGCTCATTCAAACCGTCGTGGATACACTGCTTGGTCGCGGCGAATGTCCCAGTACCGGATACACCGCCGCGCCGACCAACCGCGTGATCGATATGATTTTGGGGAAGTGACATGTGAATTGTGAATTACGAATTCTTGAGAGGACAGTATGTTTTGCCCTAAAACCATCCAACGTTGCATAAAGCTTTGTCTTTTGCTGATCATATTCACCGGCTGCACACAGCCGATTCCCACACTGGAACCGGCCGCGATCAAGTTCCCATATTATGAGCGCGACGCGGCGCATTACACGGCGCTGGCGGAGCAATTCAACGCGCGTTATCCGAACATCACCGTCGAATTGGTCCAGGTGAACTGGCGAAATCCCGGCCAGGTTACCGAAAACGACGTGTTCATGGCGGACCAACTCTCGCTGCCGCAACTGATACAACAAGGGGCTATCCTCGACCTCACGCCGATGATTGAACAGGATAACAACTTCGATGAAGAGGTGTTCTATCCCGGCGCGCTCGAAACACTCCAATACGAGGGAAAAACCTGGGGCATTCCCTCTGACATCAATATGCTGCTGATGTACTACAATAAGGACTTGTTCGACCGATATTTCGCGCTCTACCCTACCGTCAACTGGACGTGGAATGATTTTCTCGAACGGGCGGAGGATGTCACCGATCCAGGCAGTGGCGTCTTTGGCTATGCTATCCAACACGACAGCGATATCGCCGTCATGGAACCGATATTGTTCATCTACCAACACGGCGGGCAGCTTTTCGATAACTGGCAGAATCCTACCACGATCACCCTTAACGATCCGCTGAATGTCGAAGCCATGCAATGGTATGCCAATTTGATCCACACCTACGGCGTCGCCCCTTCGCGCAAGCAAGGCCCTGAATCCGTCCAGTACTACCCGTATGGCGGTGTCATCCAGAGCAAGTATGGGATGTGGATGGGAATGCTTTCGGACCAGGGCGGCGTGACCTGGCCGGTGCGCTGGCAGATGCGCTGGGGCGTCGCCCCGTTGCCCCGCGACCGTGACGCTTTTACTCTGGCGACGGTCAATGGTTTCGTCATCTCGACGAAGACGCGATATCCAGAGGCATGTTGGAAGTGGATCATGTTCCTCAACGAACAGATGCCTACGCTCAATATGCCCGCGCGCAGGGCGTTGGCAGAATCAGGGGAGTTCACAAAACTCGTCGGCGTAGAGGTCGCGGAAGCGGCGCGCGCAGCCGTCGGGGACGTAGTGTTAATCAGCCCCACGCTGATCGGATTTGAGCAAGCCTTAGAAACATTGGGCGCGGCCTTCACCGCCATCCGCGACGGTCAAATATCCGCCGAAGCGGCATTGAACGCCGCGCAAGCACAAGTGGATTTCTAACAGCAGTAGTCGGCAGACGGGAATTTCGATCTATGGTCCGCCGTCTAGTGTCTACCAATTTTGTGTAGTTGTTCTATAATGGTTCTAGACCAGCCAGAAATACAACTTTCAACCTTCAACGTGCAACTCTCAACTTGAGATCAGGAGGTCATCATGCAATACCGAGAATTAGGCAGAACCGGGTGGGAAGTGTCGACCATCAGCTTCGGGGCGTGGGCCATTGGCGGGACATGGGGCGCAGTACAAGACAGCGAAAGTCTGGCAGCGTTGCATCGCGCGGTCGATTTGGGCGTTAACTTCTTCGACACGGCCGACGTCTACGGCGACGGGCGCAGCGAGCGGTTGATCAGCCAACTGCGCAAGCAACGCCGCGAAGAGATATACATTGCTACGAAGGCCGGGCGGCGTCTGAACCCGCACATCGCCGAGGGCTACAATCGCAAAAATCTCACTACTTTCGTCGAGCGCAGCCTCAAGAATCTGGACACCGATGCCATCGACCTGC
>JAKJAB010000187.1 GCA_022707725.1 Chloroflexota bacterium
GGGTGCGCGTCGCATCAAGTTCATGGGGCTGATTGCCGCCCCGGACGGCATTAAGGCGCTTTCCACGCAGCATCCGGACGTCGATATTTACGTCGCTGCGGTGGACGAGCGTCTGAACGAGATCGGCTACATCGTGCCAGGATTAGGAGATGCCGGAGATCGCCAGTTTGGTACGGGTTAAGGAACGGCCGTGAACTATGCGGGTCAGTACGCGCTGATTGTGCTGGTGGGTTTTGGCCTGGCGCTGCTTGCCACACCGTTGGGTGGGCGGCTCGGTCGACGCTGGCGCGTGGTCGCCCTCCCAGACGGGAGACGACAGCATAGCGGCGCGGTCTCCAAGCTCGGCGGTCTGGGGCCTGCGGTGGGATTTTTCGGCGCGCTACTCTTCTCGCGGTACAACGCCATCCCCACCGCCGATCCCAACGAAACCCGCCGTCTCTGGGGATTGATCGGCGGTGCGGTGGTGATGTTCATCGTGGGCCTGCTCGATGACCGCTACGATCTGCCACCCTGGGCACAGTACGGCGGCTACGCGTTGGCTGCCGTGATTGCCATCGGTACGCTCATCATCCTGGAGCGTTTCAACAACCCATTGACCAACGACTTGGTCGTTCTGCCTGCACTGTTGTACATCCCCCTCACGCTGTTTTGGATGACCGGGATGATCGTCACCGTGAACTGGATGGATGGGCTGGATGGACTGGTGGCAGGCATCGCCGTGATTCTGGCGGCGGTGTTAAGTATCCACATGTTCCGTTCCGAACAGTATAGCGTGATTCCGCAGGCGTTGGCATTGTTGGGCGCATCTTTGGGGTTTTTGGTCTATAACATCGCTCCGGCGCGCGTTTTTATGGGCAGCAACGGCGCGTTTATGGTGGGGTATCTGCTCGGCGCGCTTGGTCTGATCGCTGGCGGACGCGTGGCGACGGTGCTGCTGGTGATGGGTATCCCTATCGTCGATGTGGCATGGACGATCCTGGATCGCTGGCGACACGGGACGAGTCCTTTTCGTGGGGATCGTCGGCATCTCCATTTCCGTTTGCAGGACGCCGGATATTCGACCCGTGTCATCGTCTCTGGCTACTGGGTGTTTTGTGCAATCGCCGGAGCGTTAGGACTGACCCTGGCCTCGCGTCTGTATAAACTGGTCGCCCTGGCGCTGCTCGGAGGGTTAACGTTGGCCTTATTGCTGTATCTCAGTCGAAAGGATGTGGTATGATCCGCTTACGCTGGATCCTGCTCATCGTTCTGGTCGCCATTGTGTTAGCGGCCTGCGCTACCACGGAGCCATCTCCTTCCCCATCTCCGACAGCCACCCTACCCTCGCCAACGGCAACACCATCCGTAACGGCTGTCCCCACCTGGACGCCGGAACCCACGCCGCATCCACAACAACTTGTGGTGTGCGCCACTGAGCCAACCTACGCCAGTCCGTTCATGCCCTCGCAATCTGGCTACGATCTGCTGGCGCTGTTCTACGAGGAGCCATTGGAGCGTGTGGGGCATCGCTGGGAAGCGCGGCTGGTAGAGCGCGTGCCCTCTGTGGCAGCCGGCGACGTGATCGCCCGCACGGTTCCCGTTCCGCCCGGCGCCCGCTACGTCGATACCTCGGGTGCGATCCAGACCAACGAAAGCGAAGAGACGCTGCTTCTGCCGCAACTCGTGGTCACCTTTACCCTCAAAACCGATGTGAAGTGGTCCGATGGGACGCTGATGACCACAGATGACGTCATCCTGGGGTACTATCTGGCGCAAGCGCCGGAGACCTACGGGCGCTGGCGGGATCTGGTCGAACGCACGGCGAGCTTTGTTGCCGTAAACCGGCACATCGCGCGCTGGGAAGGGATTCCCGGTTATCTCAGCACCGACTATCCCGGGTTCCTCTTTCCGCCCCAGCCGGCCCACCGTTGGAAAGACAAAAGCCTGACGCAAGTCCTGGAGGATCGCACGCCACCTGCCACCGGCCCGTTCCGCATCGTCGCCTGGGAGGCCGGGCGCGAGGTACGGCTGGAACCCAATCCCTACTACAGCGGCACACCACCCACGCTGGAAACCGTCACCTTCCGCTTCCCCACACTGAATCCCGGCGCGTGGGGAGAATTGCTGCTCGCCGGGCAATGCGACGTGCTCCTACCCGATCCGGTGATGTCGACCGATTGGCAGACCTGGATGTACTTTCTTGGGCGGGGCGAGGCCATGATTTGGGCCGATGTTGCCCCGGTGGTGATACGGCTCGACTTCAACCTGCAGCCGGCGGATGAACGGAAGTTGCCGCTGCAGGACCCACGAGTCCGCCAGGCCTTAGTCCAGTGTATCGACCGCACGGCGTTGAGCGAGGCGCTTTCTGGGGAGGCATTCGTGCCCGCGAGTGGCTTCATTCCACCGGGGCATCCGGCCTATGATCCCGGCGTCGCGGTGCTGACGGCCTATGATCCCCTCGCAGCGCAGGCAATATTGGATGAGGCTGGCTGGCGCGACGAGGACGGCGACAGCATCCGCGAGGCGCATGAGGTGGAGGGGTTCACCGATGGCACACCGCTGAGCCTGACACTGCACCTGGCGCCACAGTATTTCGTCACGGCAGCGCACATTGCGGCCAATCTGGAGGCATGCGGTATCGGGGTACAGTCGAAACCGACCGAAGCGCAGCTTTTCTACGCCAATGATGCCGTCAGCCCGCTGATCGGGCGCACCTACGAGATGGCGCTGTTCGGCTGGCGCGCTGAACTGCCGCAACTGTGCGGTGGCTGGCTCTCTACGCGGATTCCCACCGAGGACAATGGCTGGATCGGCGAAAACTTCAGTGGTTATGTCTCTGAGGCATACGACGCAGCCTGCCAGCGCGCGCTGACGGCCATCGACATCGACGAACAGGACAAGGCGCTCCAGGAAGCCGATGCCCTGCTGCTCCAAGACTTGCCCACCGTCTTCCTGACCTGGCGCCCCTTCTGGTTCATCGCGCGGCCACAGGTGCGCGGTCTACGCCCTGATGGCACTGCGTACAGCACGCTCTGGAACAGCGAGGAGCTTTACATCGCGGTGGAGGAGTAAGACATAGTCCTCCACCGCTTTCTGCTATGACTCCCTCTTGAAAAGCGTCAACGGCGTCGCCGCAGGCAAAACTCAGTCATCGCGCCGCTGACCAATCCCACCGCAATCAGTCCTAACAAAGCTACGTTAAACGCACGCGAAATCTCCACGCCCATTGGGGTGACGCTGGTAGGGGCGGGGGGATTCTGGGCCATCAGGAAGTGTGAGAAACCTGGCGTTGTGGCTTCCACGTAGGTATACCGGCCTGCCACGCCGGTGGCCGCGTTGAGGTCCAGACGTTCCCATTGCGACGTGACGTAGCGGAAGAGCCGAGGATTGTCAAGACCGTTCATGTCCGCCGCACTTGCCCACAGGCGCACAGTCGCACTGACGTTGTGTTGGGCCGTGATTTCGACGCAGCGGCGGGCATAAGCCGGGGAAACCGCGCCGGTAGCGGTGCAGTATTCCCCAAAACCCGGCACCCGCACGGTTACGGTAACTTGTCCCAGGTTATTGGGAGTGCTGATTTCAACACCTCGATAACGGGCGACACCATATACATCGGCCATATCCAGAAATGTCGCGTGGTTGTTGTTGACTGTGCGTGTCTGGCGTAACGTGCCTTGATTATCCACCACTTCTCGCACGGCAAGTGAGACGCCATCTGGGATGATAAGAGTTGCACCAGGTTCGACGGTTAGCCGGTTACACTGCGCATCGACATCCAGTGTGACGGCGGTGCCGCTTGTGATGGTAACAGCATCGTCGGCAACGGGAACGGCGCTCCCTGTCCACGTGTTATCGGCGCCCCAAGCGCCGCTGGCGACCGAGGCGCGATACGCGCCCGTTACCGGTACCCCGTCCCATCCGGCCAACCGAGCCGCCATCCACCAAAAAGCGTGACCCTTCAGTACGCAGAACAGTTGGGCCCGTGGATAATCACCTGGTTCAGCATCATCAGAATGCACACATTGTTCAGGAAGGTAAGTGCAGTAAGCCGGATATTCTGTACAAAAAGCATCGCACCAAGTGCATTTACCCATCTCGGTATTGTCATAGGGTCCACCCCCGAGCGGATCATAGGTTTCGATGTCGGCGAAATCGAACAGAACCATGTTGTGGTCTTGGGCATATTGCCGGATCATATTGTTGTTACGCTCGAGTGTTTCGCTGCCGCCATCGGTATGACCGGTCATCAGAACAAAGCGCATATTTTCGGCAGTGTCCCAATCCTTCATGAGGTCAAGATATGTCTGAATTTGCGCTTCGGAATACACTGAGGCCTGACCACACCATGCCCACATAGAAGCATCAAAAAAGCCGGTGTTGGAAACAGCCTCGGTTCTTGTGATCCCATTTTGGGTCTCCCAATAATCGTCCGGCTCAATGTACTGCTCAGGAGGATTGCCGTCGTAGACGCAAAGCGTATCGTCAGCACAATTGGGCAATGACACAGGAGGTTCTTCTCCGGCCTCTTCAGCCGAGGTGGCATACATAGAGTTCGCAAGTGCCAGATCGCTCAGGCACTGCGTGACTTGCGAGCCATGCGAAGTGTGCGCGTAGTGGATGATCAGAGTCCGTGCCTGGGCAACCCAGTAATCGGGAATCTGATCCAGATGAGTAGACGTGTGATCAATGATAATAGGCGTTTCGCCCATCTCCGTTGGCGCGGATGGCGCCGCAACTCTGTCGGCCAGCACGCTTTGACTCAAGAGTAACAATAGACCAATCATACTGAGGATTTTCACTGTCTTCATTGTACTTTCGCTTCCGTTAGTCCGGTTAGCCGCAGTAGCCGGCTTTGCCCGCCTCACAACCCGGCCAACTCCGTTATGATGCTCTCCACCGACCTGACTTTACCATACGAGCCATTGAGAGCCGCCAGGAACGCCGCCTGCACATCCAACGCTGAAACGACCCTGTCGCCGAATTTCAGGTTGCGAGTTGCGCACGCATCATGCGCGATGAGACATTCGTAGCCATAATCGGCTGCCGCTCTGGTTGTAGCGTCCACGCACATATGCGTCTGCATCCCGGCGACCACCACCTGTTGCACGTTTACCCGTTGCAAATGCTGCAGCAAGTCCGTCTCTCTGAAGCTGTTGGGGAAATGCTTTTGGATGATCGTCTCGCCATCGATGGGACTGACGCTTTGATGAATCTCAGCACCTGTGGTATCCGGCAAGAAAAAAGTCGCACCTGGGTGGGTAGCGATGTGCTGAATATGAGATGCAGCCACTTCGGATATCCCAGCTTGTAGACTCGATTCAGCAAGAAAATCAGCCCGACGATTCTCTCTACGGACCTCGCCAGGGTGACCCTGGCGGAGAGTGTGTCCCCACGATGCGCACACAGCCCGATGAGGTCGATGTCCCAAATTTATCCCTCCCATTCGATCCAGATCAAGCCTTCCGGTCTGGTTTCAGTGACGATACAGACTGTGTTACCCATCGGCTGCTTCAAAACGAAATCGGAATCGGCATTCGCCAGCACCAGAGGCAGCATACAGCGATACAGGCCGCCGTGCCCCACCAACACGATGTTGGCAGCAGATTGTCCGTATTCCGCGACCAAGCTCTCGATAAAAGGAACGAAGCGGTCGCGGATTTCGATAAAACTTTCTCCGCCCTCGATGCGTCGCTCCCAATCCTTGTCCTGGACCCAGGCCTCGAACACCGCAAAATGCAATTGCCACGCGGCCTCGTCCGCCCGGCCTTCCAGGATGCCGCAATCATACTCCCGTAGGGCATCAGTGATCTCATAAGGCACACCGAGTGCGTCAGCCAGAATCTCCGCCGTCTGCACAGCGCGCATTATCGGGCTGGTAAACAGCCGTGTAACACCAACTCCTTCAAGTTTTCGCGCCAGCGCCGCGGCTTGCTCTCTGCCCTTAGCCGTGAGCGGATGTCTGAATCCGCGGTTCGAGTGTTCCCGTAGGAGATTGGCCTCGCTCTCGCCGTGCCGTGTGAAGTAGATTTTCATGGATTACCAAATCCCTGGCAGTAACCGGTAGCGCGTCTGCCGTGCATACGCTTGATAGCCAGGCAGTTCATTCTGAAGCGTCTTGTCTTCCAACGCGGTGCGAATGACGAACAGCAGCGCGCCGATACCGCCGGGGATCAACGCCCACCACGAGCCGAGCATCAGCGGCGCGGCAACGTGGTGCAGAATTCCGCCGACGTAACCCGGATGCCGCACAAAGCGGTACGGCCCGCCGGTCTCTACCGCATGCCCGCGATCGCCCTGGATGCGGATCACCCCGGAGAAGAACTTGTTCGCCGCCATCGCCCAATCCGACAACGCGATGCCGCCGACCATCACCAGCAGCGCCACGATTTGCACCACAGGCGGGAATGTCCCACTCCACCCCTTGCCGTGATCGAATCCGGCGACGATGTACACCACAATCGGCGCTGCCAAAGCCGCCGCACTGGCGAGGACGACGTCCCAGCCTTTGCTTCCCTCCTGCGGCTTGGAACGTTCCGACAGCAAATCGCGCGGCAGAGCCAGGGCTAGAACCGCCTGGTTGATGCTGTAGACAGCCAGGTAGACCCATCCCATGCCCCAACGCCAATCGCCAGACGTGACGAACAAGGCAAGGCTGAGGAACACTGCGTACACGACGCTCTTGAAAACCCAACGGACGACGCCGCGGGTAATAGAGGACGGTGCGCCGCCTGGTTGCCAATGCGGAAGGACGCGTTTGCGCCAAATCTTATAGGGCATGTGATGTTCCTTGAAAGACCGGCTTGTAACCGGATCAATTTGTGCAATGATATGGCTCAGATTACAGGTTGTTTTCCCACTCGGCAAGGATAGCTTCGTGGGCGGCGATGGTGGCGTCCAGTCTTTTGTTTTCCAGGACCCC
>JAKJAB010000188.1 GCA_022707725.1 Chloroflexota bacterium
TCGTAGAATGTCACGTTACAGGAGGCCGAAAGCGCATCTTTGAGCGTAATCGCGCCGTGACCGGTTTCCAACCAGCATACCTTGCGGTTCATTTCGCCCAGGCCGTCCCAATAGCCGGGGCAGAAGAAGCTGCTCTCGGCTGTCAACCCGCCGGCTTCCAATCCTGCGGTGATCGTCACGATCTTGAAGACAGAGCCAGAAGGGTATACTCCCTGGATGGCGCGGTTGAGCAGGGGGAGATTGGGGTCGTTGAGGACCACCTGGCGCGACCACGTGTCGGTCAGGTGGATGAAGATGTTGTTGTCGAAGTGGGGGCCGCTGGTCAGCGCCAGAATTGCGCCAGTCTGGACATCCAGAGCCACAATGGCGCCCCGCCGCTCGCCCAGGGCCTGCTCGGCGCTGTGTTGGAGTTCACGGTCGATGGTGGTGTAGATGGCGCGCCCACGCTCTGGACGGCGTTCCACAAGGCTTTTGATGTGTGTCCCTTCGGCGCTCACAATCGAAAGCCGCCCGCCGTTCTTCCCGGCCAGGATCGATTCACCCCAGACTTCCAGGCCGGCAATGCCGACCAGTTCGTCGCCCCGGTAGCCGCGTTGCCGGTATGCGCCATACCTTTCTTCCGGGATGGGCGAAATCCATCCGATGACGTGTGCCGCAACGCCATCGAGGGGGTAGAGCCGGCCCGTCCGTTCGCGGCGCTGGATGCCGGGCAGGTTGAGCAGGTCATTGTAGGTCAGGCTGGCTTCGCCGGAAATGTCCTGGATGGGGATGAACCAGTTCGCCGGTTGTCCGGCATAGGCAGCCTGTATTTTGTCCGCAGTCAGATCCAGCACTTGCGCCAGTGCATTGAGTACCGCCGTCTCATCTTCAATCTGCTGCGGGATCACCCCCACGGTGACGATAGTGCTGGGGATGGCCAACCCCGCGCCGTTACGGTCGTAGATGTTGGCGCGCGGTGGAATCTGGTATTCGACGGCGAATGTGTTGCCACTCACCAAATCGGGCCAGATCGTATCGCGGTGCCAGTCGATGCCCCACTGCGCGTTTTCCTTGACCAGGCTGAGCTGATTGGCGGCCTGCAAATCGCCGAACAGCCCGGTTTGCCAGACTTCCGTAAAAGCGATCCAGGCTTTGTCTCCGTCGATGCTCAGGGTCTGTGGTGTCAGGGTGACACTGATGGTCGTGGTGAGGTCCAGGGCGCTGCGGTAGGCATACTCGAAGTCAGCCTGAGCCAGTCCCGCCCGCAACGATGGCAAGAGCAGGATATACATTTCTGCGTAGTTGCCCATTTCCCAGGCACTCAGAAATCCTCGCCCTACGGATTCCGGCGTCGCGACATCCAGGGTAGGCGAGGGCGTTGGCGCGGGGGTAAAGGCCGTGGTGCTGGTTGTCGTTGCATCCGATGGAGAAGCAGAGGGCGTGTTGCCGCATCCGGCTATCAGGGCAATCAGTAATAGCCACAGGATATGTTTTCTCATAAGCGAATCCCTACATCCGGTCTTGGACAGAGATAGTCGAAATGCACCCGGCAGAGGGCCGGGATATCGACTGTCAGCGCCAGCCCCCAGGCTTCCAGTAATGCCGCGATAGCACACAGTGGAAACCCCACAACATTGGCATAACAACGATCCACACAGGTAACCGGTCGAAAGCCGCTGTTCTGAATGGCATACGCTCCGGCCTTGTCCATGGGATCGTGGCTGCGCACGTACGCCTCGATTTCGGCATCCGTATAGGCCCGCATCTGCACCGTGCTGGTGACGCGCCGCGTACACAATTGGTGCGTTCCCGGATGAAACAACGCCACACCGGTATGGACGGCGTGCGAGCGCTCGCGCAACTGGCGCAACATCGCGCGCGCCTCGGCGGCATCGGCAGGTTTCCCCAGCGAGATGCCGTCCAGGTCGACGACAGTATCTGCGCCCAGCATCCAAACGCCGTCATCCGGCGGCTCCGCTGCGTGGACTTTGGCAATGGCGAGTCGTGAGGCTGTCGCGGATGGCTGTTCTCCACTATAAGGCGCTTCATCCACATCCACGTGTGTCAGCCCGGCAGGCACACCGAGCCAGGCCAGCATTTCGCGGCGACGCGGTGATTGTGAAGTCAGCAAGAGTTGGGTGAATTGCATAGTGTCCTCTGACCAGCCTGGGTTCCTGGATGTTCATCGATCTTGTTGTGTCGATTATAGCTGTTTTGCACAGATGGCAAAGCGCATCTGAATTATACACATTCCGAGCTTTGGCGATCCAAATGTAGGAAAATCGTTATAAACAGTACTAAATTCCTATTGTAGTCTATGGGCAAATCGAGTAATATATAGACAGGTTAAAAAATAAAACTTTAATAACTTTCAAATCTTAATAGGAGGTGCTGAAATGTTGTATTTGCCACGTGAGGAAGGTCAGGGTTTGGTTGAGTACGCGCTGATTCTGGTGTTGATCGCCATCGTCGTGATTGTGGTTCTGGTCGTTCTCGGCCCGGCGGTTGCGGACATCTTCCAGAAGATCGTTGACGCGATTCAATAATCACCCTTCCGAAACTACCGAAAAAGCCCCGCGCACGCGCACGGGGTTTTTTCTTTGTGACATATAGCCTAGCGATATAGTACTTTTTTCCTATTGCTAGAATTTGGTAAGAATGTATAATAAAGTTAGCATTTGGTAAGGAGACCCGCCCTCCAAACCGATGCAGTTGGTTACCCTCCTTTCGCAGAAACACGCCCCTCACCAGGGGCGTGTTTCTGTTTGGCTAGAACACAGGGCGGGATTGAAAATCGTATGCGCTGCAAACTCAAGCGACAAGCAGCCGGCGGCAGCCGTCACAATAGGCTTCTTCACCATTCTTGACTTTGCGTTGGGTGGGTTTGAGGACCTCCACGCCGCACATACTGCATACGTCACCGTGCAGGCGTGCGACGGGGATGCCGCCCGTTCTGCTGGTGAGGTAGTGATAGGAGTCCATAATGACCTGTGGGATGCGCGCCTTGGCGCTCTCTGCTTCTTGTAGCAGCGTCTGTGTGCGTGTTTGCAACACGGCGCGCTCTGCAGCCAGGTTCTGTTCCAAGGTTGTGCGCTTTGTGGTGATGTGTCTGAGGTGAACGCTGGTCTTGTCACTTGCCTCGTCCGCTTCTTCGCGCGCGACCATGGCTTCGAGCAGGTCATCTTCGAGCTTGGCGACCCACTTGCGCAGGGATTGGGACTTGGCCTGTAAATCTTCCAGTTGCCGCGGATTGGTGACATTGCCGCTGTACAGCTTTTGCTCAGTTTGTTGGAGTTCGGTTTGCGTTTTTTGCAGCTCGAATTCCACATCTTTTTGCGCTTTGTGAGCAGTATGGGCCGTTTTGTCCGCCTGTTCGGCGTCCCGCTGCGCATCCGTCAGCGCGGACGTGTCGTGGAGGACGGCCTCGATTTCGGCTAATCTCTGGTTCAGTTTTTGTAGCTCCAGGTCGATATCCTGAAAGCGTAGCAGCGCATCTGTCCAGGGCATTCCGCACCTCCGTTGTCAGTCCAAAGTCACAAGTGCAAAGTCTAAAGTCGAGTCCTGTTTTAGTCAGTCTGTTGCCGCGAGTTACCAGCGCACGCTATGCCACTGTCCGGCGCGGAAGCCACAGATGGCGCACTAGCAGGAATGCCGCTCCGGCGATCAAAAAGATGAGGGCAAACAACTGCGCGGCGGCGATCTTGCCGACCATCCAGGCGTCAGGGCGCAGCATCTCGGTGAAGAAGCGGATGATGGCATAGCCCATCAGGTAGCCGACCAGCAGGTCGCCTTCCCGCAATTTCTGGCCGTAGCGCACCGCAATCCACACAAGCAACAGGCAGAGCGCCAGCGCCAACAGCGATTCGTAGAGGAAGGTGGGGTGGAAGAGGGTGGTCTCCGGGTAGTTGAACAGATCGTTGTAAGGCGGGATGCGATACAGCAGCGGGATGCGCAATCCCCATGGCAGCGTGGTAGGGGGACCGTACAATTCCATATTGACGTAGTTGCCCCACCGCCCTATAGATTGCCCGATTGCCATGCCTGGCGCGGCGAAGTCGAGCCATTGAAGGGGGCGTAGTTTGCGTCGCCAGGCAAAGGTGAGTACACCGAGCGCCCCGCCGACAATCGCGCCGTAGACGCCCAGGCCGCCGTTCCAGATGTACAGCGCCTCCAGTGGGTTCTCCTTGTAATAATCCAGCCGAGTAACCCACTGCTGGGCCGCGAGAAAACGTGGTACACACGCGCGCCGATGATCGCCAGCACGACGACCAGGATCAACATATCCCAGACCATTTCCGGATCTTTGCCGGCTTTTTTCGCCAGATAAGCGGCGACGTTGGCGCCCAGAATGATGCCGGTGACAATCAGCACACCATACCAATGGACGGAGATAATCTCGCCAATTTTGAATAGAATCGGACCAAAAGGTGGTGTCATAGTGTGACCTCCAGTGATGGGATACTTGTGTTGTATTTGCGGTGGAGGACGCGACGCACGTCCTCGAAATACTCGTTCAGGTAGGGATACGCAGCCGCGACGATGCCCAATCCAAAGAGCGCGCCGGTCAGCGTGCGCATCAGCGGCGTGGTTTCGAAGGGGGTGTTAATCAGGCCAGGGAAGAAGAGCCAGGCCGCGTATGAAATCCATTGGATGCCGCCATCGAGCATCATCGGCACGATGCCAAAGGCGAAATAGCGCCACATCGGCCAGGGTTGGATCGTCTTGCGACCTCGCAGCACACCATAGACCAATCCAGCCAGGAGCATAAACCCGTAGATGCCGACGTCCCGTTGACAGAGCGCCGTCTTGTAACCCATATGCGCATCGCCGATAAATCTGCTCAAAGTGTTCATTTCGCCTACGTGGACCGGGGCGGTGAGTGGATAGGCAAGCTGCGGCCCGAAGAGAAACCACGACCGGAAAGGATACTGGTGGCACAAAGGCCGGTAGATCGCATACAGCACATCCGCCGCCCCCACCAATCCGAACTTGAGTAACACCGGCGGCAGCAACGCCCCGAGGAAGAGTCCCACCAGGACATTGAACGTCGCCAGCCAGTGACGCGCCAGCCAAAAGACGCCCCGGTTCAGCCTGTCGACCCACGTTTGCCGTGCGGGAATCCCCTGCGGCGCGCGCGCCTGGAGACGCCGTTGCGCCTCGTTCAGGATGTCCTCTGCGTCCGGCGTGCGGCCGTCTACAGTCCGAGGTTCCATCCGATCCCTCGCTGTTCGAGCCACAGGCCGATGGCGCTGAAGCTGTCCGTGATCAAGATGATGCCGACCAACACCAAAATGGCTCCGGCGATTTTTTGAATGGTGGGTAGATAGCGCGCCATCCGTTGCATGAGTCCACCGAGCCGGTCGATCAGAAAACCGGCGAAGATGAACGGCAGCCCGATGCCGGCGGAATAAGCCAACAACAGCCCTACGCCGCGTCCTACCGTGGCCTGGTCGGCGCTGAGGATGAGGATGGCCGAGAGGGCCGGGCCAACGCAGGGCGTCCATCCGGCGGCAAAGACCATACCGATTAAAACCGATGAGAGAAAGCCCCATTCGCGTTTGCCGCGCCATTGCAAGCGCGCTTCGTTCTGCAGAAAAGGCACGTGCAGGAGTTCCATCAACGCCAGTCCGAAGAGAATGATGAGCAGTCCGCCTAGATAGCGGAACCAATCACCGCGCAGCAGTTTGCCGAGTGACCCGGCGGCAGTCCCCAATAAAATGAAGACGAGGCTGAAGCCGATGACGAAGGCGATGGCGTGCGCCGCGACGAAGAAACGCTCGTTCAGGGTGGGGGCGTCGGACTTGGTGACGGCGTATCCGCTGAGGTAGCCCAGATAGGCGGGCACCAGGGGCAGCACGCAAGGCGCCAGAAATGATGCCAATCCCGCGATGAAAGCCACACCGATACTGACGTCCACAGTTCCCCCCTCAGGCAATTTGCGCCATTATACCACTACCCTACCGAGAGAACAAACGAAGTTAGCATTCAGCGATTAGCTGTCAGCTTTCAGTGTTGGTTATCGTCTAAACGAAAAGAGGGATTTCAGGGGACTGTGCGCCCCCAAAATCCCTCTGTCAGGCTTAACGAAATCTGCTCAATCTGCTTAATCTGCTGACCTGCTTGCGCTCGTGTGCTACGCGCTAATGCTCGTAGCGGAGCACGGGATTGCGCGCGGCACGCACTTCGTCCAGACGGCGGACGGGCGCGTTTTGCGGCGCGGCGTGGAGCAGGTCTGGCGTTTCGCGCGCTTCCTCGGCAATCTTGAGCAGGATGTCGGTGTAATTGTCCAGCGATTGCAGGCTTTCTGTTTCGGTCGGCTCGATCATCAGCGCCTCCGGCACGATGAGCGGGAAGTAGTTGGTGGGCGGGTGCACGCCGTAGTCGATAAGGCGCTTGGCGATATCGAGCGCGTGGATGCCGGGCGCGTCCTTGAAGTGGCCTTCGACGACGAATTCGTGCTTGCAGATGCGGTCGTAGGGCAGGGGATAGACGCCCTTGATCCGGCTGAGCAGGTAGTTGGCGTTGAGCACCGCGTGTTCGGCGGAGCGGCGCAGGCCCTCACCGCCGAGCATACGGATGTAGGTGTAGGCGCGCACCATCATCCCGAAGTGCCCCCAGAACGCTTTGACGCGCCCGATGGATTTGGGCGGATCGTGGAAAATGAAGTATGGGTCATCATCCTCCGAAAGGTTGGGATCGAGCACTACAATCGGACCGGGCAGATAGTCGACCAGATGCGGGGCCACGCCGACCGCGCCACATCCCGGCCCGCCGCCGCCGTGCGGCGTGCTGAAGGTCTTGTGCAAATTGAGGTGCACGACGTCAAAGCCCATATCGCCGGGGCGGGTGATGCCCAAAATGGCGTTGGCATTGGCGCCGTCATAATAGAGCAGGCCGCCCGCCTG
>JAKJAB010000189.1 GCA_022707725.1 Chloroflexota bacterium
GTGCAGCGCGGACGCGAAGCCGGTCTGCACCTGATCGCCGCGACGCAGCGTCCTTCGGCAGCGATCTTGTCGGGCATCGTGCGCGCCAACTTCCCATTACGGGTCGTGGGTAAGGTCGTCAGCGCCGACGATGCGCGCATCGCCGCTGGGCGCGGTGGCACTGGCGCGGAACGCTTGCAGGGGCGCGGTGACTTCCTGGCGGTATGCGGTGAGCAGGTGACGCGCTTCCAGGCCGCGTACAGCACGGCGCAAGACCTGCCGGGCAATGGGCACATCCCCCAGGTTGTACCGTTGGCCTTACCTGAGCCGGAAGTGACAGAGGGAGAAGCGCCGGCATCTTCTGACGACATTGAGCAGTTGGCGGCGCGGCTCGCGTCGTGGTGGGCGCAGCACGGTGGCGAGTGGGGCAGCAAGAGCAAAGCCTTGCACTATCTCTTTGGTGCAGACGTGTCAGCCGGGGGCTGGCACTGGCAGATGACGCAGGCGGCGATTGACCGTCTCAATACTTCTTCTTCGTGAACTTCTACGCCCTATCACCGCCAGAAATGAGGGTGTGGGGCGTAGAAATCGGGGAAGAAGAAGATTTTTACCAGCAGGAGAGGAAACAATGCGTATTCGAGACAACGGCTATGACTATTACGAGGAGCGGCCCCGCTTGGGCCAACGCTTAGGACGGTTCGTGGCCCTGGTTGGCGTGGTGTTTGCGGTGGTGACAGCGGTGGTCGTCGTGCAGCGGCTCAGCGATGACACGCTGGCGCTGATCATTGGGCTGCTGTTGGCGGGCGTGCCTTTGTTGGCGATTATCGGGCTGCTGATCTTTGTGTTGGCCCGGCGAGGACAACGGCAGCCGCCGCAACAAATGACGATCCCGCCGATCATTATGCAGCTTCCGCAGCAACCACAGCAACCGGCTTTGCCGGATTATGGTTTGCCGTGGGAGGGAGTGTCGCAACGGACAGGGGTGCGGCAGTGGGAGGTCATTGGGGAGGAGGAGTAGGTATTAGGTACTTATGATTATGCTGAATCTATGCCGTAACTGATGGTTTTCAAAATACTCAGTCTGTCTTCAGATACAACTCTATCTCAATTCATCAAAAAACAAGGAGCATAACGATGACAAAGCGAGCAGTTTTGTACGCACGTGTTTCAAATAATGACAGAAGTCGAACAAACGGTAGTAACCTACAAAGCCAAGTAGAGATGTGCAGGGAATATGCCCATAAACACAACTACGAAATTGTGGCTGAATTAGCTGAGGATGATCAAGGCGCGAGCGGAGCAACTTTTGATCTCCCGCAGTTAACCAAAGCCTTGGAGATGGCCCATTCGAAGAAATTCGATGTCTTGATTGTTAGAGAACTTGATAGACTCTCACGTGACCTAGCCAAACAACTAATTGTAGAGCAAGAACTTAAAATGGTGGGGGTAGCTATTGAGTATGTTATGTACGATTTTCCTGATACTCCTGAAGGGAGACTAAATAAAAACTTACGCGCAATGCTAGCTGAATATGAGCGCGAAAAAATCAAGCAACGTATGATGCGCGGACGCTACCGGCGTGTCCGGGAAGGTAGAATCATTCTGAACACAAGCGCTCCGCCATATGGATATCGTATAAACACGGATAGAACTAACATTGAGCCTGATGAAGAACAGTCCGAGATTGTCAGATTGATCTTCCAATGGTATGTTAGTGGGGATGATACTGGCAAAAAACTCGGGCTACAGAAAATAGCTGAAAAGCTGACTGAACTGCAAGTACCTACTTGGATTGACTTACATCCTGACGCACTACATGGTTTGGTCAAACGAAAACCCAATGAGTGGAACTACTCATCAGTGAGACGCATGATCAAGAATACTGTATATGTAGGACGTTGGACCTATGGGAAAGAACAAGTAACGCTAGACACCCCACCTATAATTGATGAGGATGTGTTCGAACAAGCGCAGAAACAGCGCCAGGAAAACAGAGTGAAAGCGAAAAGAAACATCAAACATTTGTATTTGTTACGACATCGCCTGACCTGTGGGCTTTGCAAGCATGTTATCCAATGTAGAACGAAAACTCAGAAAAATGGCACTTATTCTAAGGGATATGTTTGTGGGTTACGCACTCAACACATACGCTATGCAGAAGAGAAATGTTGGCTTCCTTGGCTCAATGGACCACTTGTAGATGGACTGTTGTGGGATTGGATAAAAAGTAAGTTTGTGAACTTGGAAGAGTTGCGTGTAGGGTTAGAAGAATATCAGTCACAACACGCCCAAATAATTGAACCACTTCGCCTGAAGCAGCAAATTGCTCGTGATATGATCACAAAGATTCAGGATAGGATTGATCGCGAAAAGGACTTATATCGAGCGGGATTATCAACTCTTGAAGATGTCAAAGAGAGAACTTCAGCACTAGAGCAAGAAATGTGGGCACTTCAACGACAAGATGAAAAACTTACCACTCAACTGAGTGACCAGAAAGTATATTTCAACATTGATAGCATTATGGAATTCGCTAAAGTTATAAATGGAAAGCTGGCTACCGCTGATGATGATTTGGAAGTACAATGTCAAATCGTCGAACAATTGCACATCCAGGGCATTGTAATGGTTGAAGACGGCCAGGTCCGCGTGCATATAACGGGCGCATTAGGTGATACTGTGTTGTCATTTGATGGCAGCGAATCTGAAAACGTTCTTCCGGGCTTTCGACCATCAACCGGCGGCCCAACTCAAGCGCTGCGAGGATCTGCGCGGTTTTGGCGCGGCCCATCCCGTGCTCACCGGCGAGTTGCGCGAACTCGGCGCGCGCCAAACCGGCCAAGCCACCGTACTGCACCAGCAGCCGCGTCGCCATCGTGAGTACGTTTTCATCCTTGACGCCGGTGCGCAGGATCAGCGCGAGCAGTTCAGCCGTGGAGAGCGCCTGTGGTCCGACGCGCTCCATCCGCTCGCGCGGGCGTTCGTCTTGGGGCATTTCTTTGACGGTCAGATAGGGCATCGCTGAGTTCTCCTTCCTGATTCGTGGTCGGCACGTCTTGCACCCGCGTTGAGTGTAGCGAAAGCCAGGGGGTTGTCAAGCGGGCTTTTACGTTTGATTTTTGTTAAATCCCACCTAAAATCTACCAGTAGGTGCCTGACTCGCATCCACACATCACGTATCACGTGAGCAATTCCTAATACTGAAGAGGAGAATAATGTCAAGGAAACTAAGATTTGGCTTGATCGGATTGGGCGAAATCGCCTACAGTTCCACCGGACACGTATTTCGGCAGACCGCCAACGCGGAAATGATTGTGGGTATGGACCCTTTGCCGGATATTGCCGCGTCCTATGAGGCCGCTTTCGGCATTCCGTGTTCCACCAACATCGAGGACGTGCTGAATAACCCCGATGTGGACGCGGTCGTCATCTCAACACCGCACAATCTGCACGTCCCATTGGGCATCCAGGCGGCGCGCGCAGGCAAGCACGTCATCGTCGAAAAACCGATGGCGACGACGCTCGATGACGCCGACGCGCTCATCGCGGCGTGCAAAAACGCGGGCGTGCTGTGTTCGTCGAAGGAGGGCAGCGTGCGCTACCAACCGGCGACGGCGAAAGCGAAGGCGCTAATCGCGCAAGGTGCGATCGGCGAGTTGATGGCGACGGAAGTAACCGGCGCGTCCAACAAACCGCCGAGCTACTGGACCGGCGGCTACACCGGGCGTGTGCAGACGTCGTGGCGCAAGTCCAAGTCCGAATCCGGCGGCGGCGTACTGATCATGAACTACATCTACGATTTCTACCGGCTGCGTTACATCACCGGGCAGGAGATTGAGCGTGTCTTCGCCGAATTCGGCACGTACCGCACACCCGTGGAGGTCGAGGACTTCATCACGTTGACGATGCGCTACACCAACGGCGCGATCGGCACGTGGATGGCCTCCTCGTGCGCGCCGGGCGCATCGAAGGCGGGCGCGCGCGGCACGAAAGCCTCCGACAACCGCATTTTCGGCACCGCCGGGCAGATCGTCTTCGATAACAACGATTTGCTGGTCTACACCGACAACGAGGTCGAAGGACTGACGCCCGGTGAATGGGCGCAGATCTCGTTCCCGCAGCAATGGGGGGATCAGGCCTATGTCGTCTATTTCGACAAATTCGCCGAAGCCGTCTTCGCGGGCCGCGAGCCGGACATCCCCTGCGAAGAAGGCCGCAAGACGCTGGAAGTGCTGCTGGCGGCGTACAAGTCCGGTGAGACGCACCAGCCGGTGACGTTGGGGGAGGTAGACGGTAAACAGTAGACGGTAGACGGGGGGAAAGGTTGCCGGTCGCTTTGGCATTACCAGCATTTTCCCCACAATTACATTGGCGGTCAGAACAGTCGGATTGAGCCAGAACGGTCAAGTCTATAGAAATGGGGACACTTATCATTCTTTTAATCCTGCCGGCGTTGCTTATGGGTATGTTGCTATGGGCATTGCCAAAGGATGCGCTTGTCATTCGTGCGCCATCCCGTAAGTTGATGATTATCGCGGCGCTAGGTATAGCCATACTCACACTGATTTTCTTAGCGTTGCCGGACTACGACCGATGGTATTTCCAGATTGTGTTCATTTTCAGTCCACCGTTTTTGATAGGCATTCAGGGCATACTATTGTATTCTGCTCTACATACCTCGTCGAAGATTGGCTGGGGGCAGTTGCTTGTCAGCGCAGTGATGCTGGCGTTAACTTATTTTGCTTTGTATAACCTTACCAGTATGGGATTATTAGCACCGCTATTCGCTATGGGCATTGCATTAGCAACGACTGGGGTTACACTGGTTGTAGGGATATGGTTGATATGGGTATTGTCAGGATGGCGGAAATCGATCTCAGTGGTAAGCCTTATTGTCGTACCGTTGACATTGGTTGCCGGCGTCGCAGTAGGCAACACACGTGCGCCCGAATCTATTACTCACATCAACGGTTCGACGATAGCGCAAGCCCTTGAGCAGTTCTATGAAGATAGGCGTATGTATCCCCAAAGCCTGAGAGACCTTATCCCGGTGTATTTGCAGGAAATACCGGAAGCCTTAACAACGCAGGGAACAGGGTGGTTATATGTAAGTAGTGGCGACGAATACACTTTGGGATATTGGTACTGGCCGGATAATTGCACGACGTTGTGCAAATATAATACAAGAAATCCGGTTTGGTCTTGTGACATTGCTTGTCTTGCAGAAGATTGGAGGCCATTTACACCTGTGCCCACCCCCAACAATTACGTCGAGCAACCGACCCCGGTAATCGGTCCAGATGAGGCCACGATCATTTATCCGATGACCGGGGACACGGTGAGCGGAAAAGTGACGATCGAGGGTACTGTCTCTTTCTCGAAATTTGATTCCTACGGTATTCTTTATTCACCTACTCACCCATTCGCTGATTCTTCCATTCGCTCATTCGCTTTCCCGGAGGTATGCCAATGGACCGTAAACCCTGGCCCGTTCTGGCGAGCATTGCCCTCGTGCTGCTCCTCGCGGCGGCGGCGCTCTGGTGGCGTCCCCGCTCCCTCTTCCCGTCTACCGTCTACAGTCTACCGTCTACCCCTTCCTTCCATCCGTCCCGGCGGAGGTTCTGACGCTGTGCGCCACTCTCCCCCTTTTGATGTGCTGATTTGCTGACTCTAAAGTTTTCGCAGGAGGTTCACTGTGACAGCTTTTATGCATACGGGTTGGTACAAACTGATTTCGGTGACTTTGTGTGTCGCGGTCTTCTGTATGACATTCTCGCCCCGGCTGGAAACGCGGGCAGCGACCGTGGCGCGCGCCGCACTGCCCGGCGCGGTCCTGAAAGACATGCTGGGCGCGGTCAGCACAGCCTTGCCGGATGACCTGCACCCTATCCTGGCGGACGCCCACTCTGCACTTCCCGCCCTTACTTCCTACTTCTTACTCCCTACTTCTTACTCCCTACTCCCGCTGCCCTGAGCGTCACGCGATCTCAATCCGCCGCGACCGTGGGCGCAACGCTCTCCGGTACGCTCACCGTCACTTTCACCGTGAGCAACCGCCTGACCCCGGCGCAGGCGCCATCACTGGCGGCGAGCGCCGACTTGACCGCGACGGTGGCCGCCTTGCAGGCCGTGGCGGACGCGCCCGAGGTCAACACCCTGCACAACGTGCTCCTGGCCGACACGTTGCTGGCCGGCGCGACCGTGCTGGACGCTACACCCCAGCCCGACCGCTACGGCAACGAGCTGGCCTGGAACCTGGGCAACGTGCCGCCGTTGGCCAGCGCCACCGTGACGTTGGGGTTGTCCGTGCCCACTGCCCTGGCCGGGGCGACGGCGCTGGACACCGGTGCGCGCGCCTGGGGCACGCTCTACAACGACCCAGTGGACGCGCTGGCCTGCCCAGTACTGCTCTGGCCAGACGCGCCGGGCGGTGAAACGTTGGCGCCGTACTTGCGGGCCACCGTGGATGCGAACTTCCGCGACCCGGCGGTGGCTCAGCAGACCGCGGGACTGTGTACCGGCGCGGACGCCCTGACCTTCGCGCAAACCCACGGCTACGAAGCGTACAAAGGCAGTTTGCGCGGCGCGCGCGAGACGTTGTGGAGCGCGGCCGGCAACAGCCTGGATCAGGCCAACCTGTTGGTCGCCACTCTGCGCGGCAGCGGCATCCCGGCGCGCTACCGCCACGGGACGTTGGACGATGCCCGCGCGGCGGAACTGGTGCTCTCGATGTTCCCCACGACCGGCGCGGTGGTAGGCTACGTCCCGGAGGGCGCCGCCGTCGCCGACCCCGCCCACGATCCCGCGCTGCTGGCCGAGGCGCGCGATCACTGGTGGGTGGAGGCCTACCAGGA
>JAKJAB010000018.1:0-13938 GCA_022707725.1 Chloroflexota bacterium
CTGCAATGACAGTAGGAAGCGCAAAAATTGCCGTTTTGGGTTCAGCTAAGTGCGTCCCACCTCAAGGCTGAATAGTTGCAAAGAATCAACGGTGACGGCGCAAGAATAATGTGGAGAAAATTCAACGTAGGAGGTGCGGAAATATGGCTTTGCTGAATGACGAAATCGTAAAAAATGTAACCGAAATGCTGGCAGACCTCACCGACGCTGTGCGGCTGGTCGTTTTCACGACCAAGAACGGCTGCGAATACTGCAAGGAGATTGTGCAGTTGGTGCAAGAGGTGGCGGCGCTCTCCCCCAAACTCACCGCCGAAGTCTACGACTTCGACACCATGCCCGATAAGGCTGCCGCGTACAACATCACAATGGCCCCGGCAATCGTGATCGCCGGCAAGCGCGATTACGGGCTGCGCTATTATGGCATCCCTTCCGGGCACGAGTTCTCGACGCTGCTCTACGGCATCCGGCGCGCCAGCGAAGGGAAGCCGGACCTGGACATGCCGACGCTGAACTACCTGAACGGACTGACCCAGCCGGTCAACATCCAGGTTTTCGTCACCCCCACGTGCCCGTACTGCCCACGCGCGGCCATCCTGGCCTACGATATGGCCGTAGCCAGCGATAAGGTCGTCGCTAACGTCGTCGAATCGATGGAGTTCCCGGAACTCGCCAACCACTTCGAGGTGATGGGCGTGCCGCTCACCGTGATCAACCAGAACAGCCGGGTAGAAGGCGCGGCCCCGCCGCACATGATCGTCGATGCGATCAAGACGGCGCTGGCCTAGCCGCACAACGCCAGCGTGCTTCCATCCATCGCGCGGATTCGGTCCCAAGCCCGGCTTACTTTGCCGGGCTTGATGATAGAGCAACAGGGAGGAAATGTTATGTTTGAATTCACGCTCAGTCCTGACCCTACTAAAGCTGAAATCAGCGGCGGCTTGTACGACGTCGTCATCGTCGGCGCGGGGGCGGCGGGATTGACGACCGCCATCTACACCGCGCGCGACGGCCTGAAGACGCTGATTCTGGAACGCGAGAGCGCCGGCGGCCTGGCAGCGACGACCGAGATGATCGAGAACTACCCGGGGTTCCCGGACGGCATCAACGGCGCGGAACTGTTGGACCGCTTCCGCCAGCAGGCCGAGCGTTTCGGCGCGGAGATCATCGAGTTCGACGAGGTCGTCAAGGTCGATCCGCTCAAAGCCGGCGAAATCCAGGTGCATACCGAAGGCGGGAAGGTCTACACCGCCAAAACTGTGGTCGTCGCCACAGGCAGCCGCCCGAAGCAGCTCAACGTCCCCGGCGAAAAGGAGTTCTACGGGCGCGGCGTATCGTACTGCGCCACGTGTGACGGGCCATTCTTCAAGGACAAGAACGTCGTCATCATCGGCGCGGGCAATTCCGGCTTGCAGGAAGGGCTGCAAGTCCTCGAATATGCAAAGCGCGTGACTTTCCTCGAGTTCCTGCCCTACACGCGCGCCGAGCACATCCTGCAAGAGCGCGTCAAGAACCACCCCAAGAGCGCGCTTCACTTCAACCAGCAGGTGACGGCGATTCAGGGCGACAAAACCGTGACCGGCGTCGCTGTGACGGACCGGGAGACCAAAGAGGAGCGCGTTTACCCCACCGACGGCGTTTTCATCTACGTGGGGTACTCGCCTTACAGCGCGTTCGTGGCCGACCTGGTGGAGACCAACAAGTGGGGCTACATCGTCACGGACGAAAAGATGCGCACAAAAGCGCCCGGTCTGTACGCTATCGGGGACGTGCGCGCCGACAATCCCGCCCAACTCAGTGTCTCTGTCGGGGATGGCGCAAAGGCGGCTCTAGCCATTCGTGACTTCATCCTGGAACTACAGGGGTAAGTTTTATCAGCAGATTGAGTAGATTGGATGAATGACAAAAATCCGCTCGATTCGCTTGATCTGCTGATTATTCATAAGGAGGAGGATAGTATGAAACCAAACATCGGCGACAGCGAACGGCTCATCCGTACAATTCTCGGCATTTATGGAATGCTCCTGGGGTTTCTCTTTATCCAAGGCGTCGTGGGCATCATCCTGGGTGTCCTGGGACTGATTGCCTTTGCGACCGGCGCGATCGGCTGGCTTGGCAAGTCCACCCTCAAAGCCACGCCGGCAGAACCAGCGCAACCGGCAACGGAGGATGCGATGCCTCCAGATAGCGGAGCCAAGGACTAAAGATATCCGACTAACGACTACCTGACAACTTCCCAGGAGGGCGCTTATGTTGATCAAGAACACTTTCGAAGTTCCGGCACAGGCTATGCAGGAAGGTATTAGCATCCGCTGGCTCATCGCCGAAAAAGAGGGTGCGCCAAACTTTGCGATGCGCGTCATCGAGATCCAGCCCGGCGTCGTGTTCACGCCGCACCACCACCCTTATGAGCACGAAATCTACGTCCTCGAAGGGGAAGGCGTCGTCACCAATCCCGACGGTAACGTGGGCGCGATGCGACCGGGCGTCTTTGTACTCGTCCCACCAGACGAGATTCACGGCTACTGGAATACGGGCGACAAGCCCCTCAAATTCATCTGCGTCATCCCCTTGCAAAATAGAGGATAAGCACTCAATCACGCTTTTTTTGGAGGAGCGAACGATGGCAAACGTACAAGTTACCTGGACCGGTCCGGGGATGCGCATGGTCGGCGATGTCGAAGGCGGACCGGCGATCCTGCTGGACTCAAGCAGCCCTGAATACGGCACGCACAGCGGTCCCAGCCCCATGGAGCTGCTGTTATTGGGATTGGCCGGCTGCACGGCGATGGATGTCATTTCGATCATGGCAAAGAAGCGCCAGCCGATGACCAACTTGCAGGTCAAAGTCCAGGGTGAGCGCGCGGACACGCATCCCAAAATCTGGACGAAAATTCACCTGGAATACATTGCCTACGGGCAAGGCATCAATGAGACGGCGCTAGCGCGCGCCATCGAGCTTTCCGAATCAACTTACTGCTCGGCCAACGCGATGTTAAGCAAGGCCGCTGAGATCACGCACAGCTACCGCATCGTCGAAACGGCAAATCCAAACACACCGGGCGCGATCAACGCCTGAGTGATTATGAAGGAAAAACTGCTTCGCTTTTTCAAGGAAGACGGGCTGACCGTCCTGGTCGTCGTTTTGCTCGTGGCGATTTATGCCTTCCTGCGCACACCGGGAGACGAGTTCGCTACGCTGAGCGAGTTGGACGCCCGACTCACCGCCGGGCAACCCACCATCGTCGAATTCTACGCCAACAATTGCAGCATTTGCCTGCTCAACAAACCGAAAGTCGATCAACTAGAACGTGATCTGGCCGGCCAGGCGACCGTGCTGCGGCTCAACGTCAAAGACAACGTCGGGTTGGCGCTCGCCATACGATGGAACGTAGTCGGTACGCCGACGTTCTTCGTCGTGAATGGCGCGGGCGATGTTGTCTATGCACGCGCCGGCGCGCCAGATATCGAGGGTCTCAAAGCCGCCGTCGCCGCCGCACAACCGTAAATTCAGGGCATTAGCCATCCTGGAAAAGGTTGCCAAGAGCCGTTAGCAGCCTTCACCAGGATGAGGAGTGTCGCAAGATGGACGAAACGCCGTTCCCTGTGTTGATTCCAGGGATGCCGGTGACGCCACCCCATCCCTTGGAGCGTTATCGCGCGCCGACACCGGCGGGGTTTGCGCGCGCAGCGCTGGAAGACGTCACCGCGCCCGGCGATCTCGTGGTCGAGTTGGGCATCAACGAACCCACATACATCCGCGAAGCCCTCGCCATCGAACGGCGCGTCCTGGGACTCAACGTCAATCCGCTCCCCCTGCTCTGGATTCAAGACGCACTCCACCCGGCTCTGCTGCCCGAGGTACAAGCGGCTTTCACACGGCTCGGCGATCTTCCCAAAGGCACACAACCCTTTTTCGCTCACGCCCGCGCCCTCTATCTCAGTCACTGCCCCACCTGCCATGCTGACGGTGTAGCGGAGTGGTTCGCCTGGGATCGAGATACACAGCGGCCTTTCGCCAAGCGGGTGCGGTGTCCACAGTGTGCAGAAGCCCAGGAAGGCCAGGTGGATATGCGCGACAGCGCCCTCCTCGAACAGTTCAGCCCTCGTTCCGGCCCGGCTTACCACATCGGGTTGGGACGCGCCGCGCCACTCGATGATCCGGTGCGCGAACGCGCCGCCGAACTGGTCGCCCTGTACACCCCGCGCAATCTTACCTTACTGATGGATATCATTCAGCGGTTGCCCCAGGCGTCCCCCAACCCTGCCATCCAACGCGCGCTGGCGCTACTCGTTCTTGGCGCACTGGATTTGGGCAGCAGCCTGGCCCCCTACAATGAACCGCTCACCCGCCCGCGCAGTCTGCGATCACCGTCACGTTTTCTCGAATACAACGTCTGGCTGGTGATGGAGAAAGCACTCCGCGACTACAGCGCCCATACCAACGCGCCGGTCGGCATCGCCATTGACTCGCCGGCCAGCGATGCCCCGCTGGACACTGCGCTGATGACCCTGCTGCAAAGCCAGCCGGGCGCGCATCTGCTCCTGTCACATCCGCTGCGCGTTGTTGCGCCGGCCATTCCAGCGGATACGATCGCTGCGCTGTTGCTCCACCCCCAATTTCCTGACGCCACCTTCTGGGCGCTTTCGGCGCTCTGGTCCGCCTGGCTGTGGAAGGATGTGTCCTACCCCGTTATGCATACCTTCCTGGGACGCCGCCGGCTGGAGTGGGAATGGTACCGCCGCAGCCTGACGGCGACGCTCAAACGCCTGCGACCGCTGCTCAAACGCGATGCCCCACTGCTCGTCGTGCTGCCGGAGGACGCGCCATTCTATGGCGCCCTGACGATGCTGGCGCACATGATGGCCGCTGTCGCGCAGGCCGGATTCCAGGTGAGTCGCTGGGTTGCGTGTCCGCCCTGGGGCTACCGGCTGGCTTTTTACCGCGATGACCACGCCGCCGCGCGCGCACCGGGCGAACAACCATTGCTCAAAGTCCTGCAACGACGCGGAGAACCGGTGCACGGCGCGTTCCTGGAAGCTGTTCATCTCATCAACGCGGGGAAAGATGCCCCAGAACAAATGGATACGCTGCCGTACCTGACGCGAGCGTCAGGCTTCACGGCTATCGTGCCGCAGATGGTGTGGATCCCCACTCCGGCCAAAATCACCAGGCCCCTGGCGGATCGCGTCGAAGAAAGCGTGTTGCGCCTGCTGCAATCCCAGGAAGCGTGGAAGTACGCTGCGCTGGAAAGCGCTGTGTACGCGCAATTCTATGACGAACTCTCGCCCGAACCGGCGCTGGTTGCAGCCTGCATCGCCGCCTACACGGACGCCGACGCGCAGGGTCTGCTGCGACTGCGCCCCGAGGATATAGCAGCGGCACGTGGCGCCGAGACGCGCCAGATACGCGGGCTATTGCGCCAGTTGGGGGAACGGTTACGCTTCGAGGTGCGGCAGGATAAAGCCGGGGACATTGTGTGGGCCGATGCCGGAACGCTGTTGTATCTATTCCGCTGCACGACCACAGCGGCCCTGGGGCTGCACCTGCTTGCCGCGCAGCCGCCAACACCCACCCGCCGCCATCTGGTGATTCCCGGAGGACGAGCCGCTTTGGTGGCGCTGAAGCTCAAACGCGATCCACGCCTGCAACAAGCCGTCGAACGCGATCATTGGGTCTTCATCAAATACCGGCATCTGCGGCGCATGGCTGCCGAGATCAATCAGCGCGCCGATATCGAGGTCTACCTGGGACTTGACCCCATTGTCGAACAAGCCCAGGCGCAGATTCCCCTACCCTGGCAGTGAGAAAGGTAGACGGTAGACGGCAGACAGTAGACAGGCAAATGGCTTCTGCCGAGGTAATCAAAAACGGCCCCATCGTTAGGGGCCGTTACTTTTTCTCACTCGGGCCGGTCTCCTGACCGTGCCCGACAGCACAAGACCTTAAATCTGGTATCCGCCGCGCGCGTAAATGATCTTCTGCTGATACCCCTGGACATAGTTGAAGAGGCGATGTTTGAGACCCAGCCACAGTTCCGAAGCCAGGAAATCCTCGACTACCTGAATATCCTCGGTCACAAAGCCCATACTGATCTGCGGCCATGCGCCGTAGATAGTATACCAGGCATCGCTCAACTGCAATCCCGCATCCTGCAAGATGGTTGGGAATTCTTGCGAGATAAACGTGAAGTATTTTTTCTCGTGTCCGGGTTTGATATCCCAGGTCATCAGCAATTTGACAGGCGCGCTCATGTTCACCTCATCCAGGTAGAACCGTCGTTGGACGTCCCTGGGCCGTACCATCACAGCCCAGGGACGCTACAGGCTTATTAAGCGCTTCTAAGCACCAACGGCAGATAGATGTAGTAATCCTTTTCAACAGCTTGAATGGTGAAGGTGACCGGAACGAGCACGGTGGCTTCATCCGAGTCGTTGCTGAGGATGCGCAACCACGCGTTGTAGGTGCCTGCGGTGAGACCGGTGGGATCGAAAGAGATGGTCACAGGCATACTTTCACCAGGCGCAGTCACCTGCGGTAGAATCGACGTTCCGGGATCTCCACCGCTAACCGAGACCCTCAGCCACGTCGCCATCGTCGGCGTCACCTCGAGGCTCCAGAGCAAGTTGGCTGTGCCCGTGTTGCTGACCGTCAACGTGTCCTGAAGCGCCGTCGTCGAACCTTCAACGGCAGATTTGGTGAAGTTTGCAGGCGTCCACACGATCTCCGGGAAGCCGGATACCCGGTACCAGACCGTGGTGGTATTGCTGGTTGTCAGCGGAGCCTCATCCGTCCGGCCCTGAACCTGGTTCTGAACCGTATCACCCGCAGCCAACCCCGGCAACACACGCACGCTGATGACGATGTGGCGGCTTTCACCGTTCAACAAATCTCCAAGCTGGCAGGTGACCGTGCCGCCGGCAGCGGCGCCGGTATGGACACAGCCCGCAGAAGCAGAGGTAAACGCCGTGTGAATATCCAGGACGTCCGTGATCACCACATTATTCAGCAGACCGCCGCCGGTGTTGGCATAGGTAATCGTATACACAATCGTATCGTTAACGTCTTGCACCACCGTCGGGGCAGCCACTTTCGTCAAGGTAAGTTGTGGGTTCAGGATTGTCGTGTTGACCGCAGCCCCTTGCTGTGTCTCAGAGGGGAGCAGTTTCTGCCAGATCGTCGTGTTCTCGATGGTGTAGTTCGAGTTGACGGCAGTCTGCCCGCCCGTCCCGGCATTGATGGTCGCATAGACGGTCACTTCACCCGCCCCGTCAACCGGCAGTTCACCGATCGTCCACGAAACCAGACCTGCATTGTGCACACAGGCAGGATCACATCCGGCAAAGGTGAGTTGCGTGGGCAGTTGATCCTTGACGACGACATCGTGAGCCAGGTATGAACCGTAGTTCTCATACGAGAGGGTGTAGGTGACGCGATCTCCAGGCGCAACGGGATGTGTGGGCACGCCAGCTTTATTCACACGCAGCCAGGGCCGTGCAACAAGGGTGCGGAGCGATTGGTCCATTGGTCGGTAAGGCACCGGAGCCGCGCCATCGCTTTCTGCCATGTTCTCCAGCCAGGTACCTTCGAGAACTCCCGCATCGACCAGTCCCCAGATTTGTAATTGACCGGAAGCGTTGATGTCTAGGGTAGTACACTTCCAGGTCGCAATCTGTCCTACGATGCTGAATTGCCATCCGGGAGATTGACACCCCAATCCATTGGTCGTATGCCAACCGTTTTGATAGGTAAAGCCATCAGATAACGTGTCCGTAATCACTGCGTTCGCGATCGTGAGGTCGCCCACATTCGTATAGACTAGCGTATATGTCAACACCCGGCCCGGGAACACCGGATCAGGATATGCCGTCTTGGCTAATTCGATGCTGGGCGACCAGGTGCGCACCGTCGTCGTTTGACCGCTTGTCTGCGCCGAGCCAAGCTCCGCCCGATTCAAGTAACTGTCCTGCGAAACACCAACACGGACCGCCAGGGAATTGACCGTCGCCGATGCGCCAGGCGCAAGGGAAGCGAGCGTGTAGGTGGCATACGTCCCGCCCCCCAGAGTCCAACCGGAGCTGGTCTGGAAGCTGGTCGCCGTATCCCAGGTATCGGTGATGAGTAAACCTGTAGCCGTGTAATTGCCTGTGTTGGCCAGCTCAAAGGTATACAGTATCGTTCCATTTACAGGCGGTGCTGCGGCCGGTCCTATTTTGCGGAACTGGAATACAGGCCGTTGCAAGGTCGTAGTCCACTCAGCGGTCCGCGGAGGCGCACCAGGACTGGCAAGTGCGGCCGCACTGATAATCTTTTCCAGCATGTACGGCAATGGCATATTGGTAGACAAGTTGATCGTCAACGTCTTGTTGGCACCGTTGTTCGGCACGGTATCCACAAAGACCCGATTCTGTGTTCCAACGACTGGAGCCAGCGGTGACGAACTGACGAAGGTCAGGTAAGGACCATAATCCAGCGTCAGTGTAACCGGGGCATTATTCCAGGAACCAGTGTTAGAGTAAGTGAGCGTGTAGACGACACTCCCACCTGCATGAGTGAACATCGGGCCGTCCATACGCAGGTGGAGTGCAGAAACGTCGATAGCGGTTGTTTTGGCGATGGTAAAAGGCTCGCTCTGATCGCTGTCCCAGCTCATGGTGTTGGTCAAGGTAAACCGACCAGCAACCTCCGAGGCCACCCGCATCGTCAGCGTCATCTGTTTACTCCCACCGACAGACAAAGCACCCAGATCCCAGATGATTTGGCGCGCACCAGGATTGTGGGAGGCAAAAGGCGGATCGGCGCTGACATAGGATAGCAGCATATCGTAGGTGTCGGTCACGACCGCTCCGGTATAGGCCGTCGTGCCGCGGGTGTCGGTCAACCATAGCGTATAGGTGATGAGATCGCCAGGCGCAACGTTTGGCACCCACGGCTGTTTATCCCCTGCCAAACCGGCTACGGTGATACATTGCGCGCCGCAATTGACCGGCTTTGGAATTGCTACTGCAGCAAAGTCCTGATAATTACGCTCCCCTTCGACTGTGCCCGCTTTAGTGCTATAGTTTTCAATAAACACGGTGTTACTGTATACTCCCGGCATTGCTGTCGGCAATACTTCGACCTGATATTTTAGTTCGTGATACTGCGATGTGCTACTGGTACGGGGCAAACCATAGAGCATCCAACAAATCTTACCTGTGCTGCCCACGGCAGGCGTTGTATATGCCGGGCAAGCCGGAGCGCCCATGGAAGGAGTACAACTGAAGGTGTTCATATACGCAAACCCTTGCGGGATGGTATCACACACCTCTAGTTCGTGAGCCGGCGTGCCAGGCGCAGCACCACTGTTACGCATTCTGATGCTCAACAACACATTGTCGCCGGTTTTCACGGGTGCGGTACCATCGCGGTACGTAAGAAACTGCGCGTTTACCAGGAAGGGCTGGGTCACATCCACTCGAGTAGAGTTAGCCTTCGTTGTCAGGGAATCATAACTGCCGCCCAGATTTCCATAAGTGAAACCAAGCGGAGGAATCCAATACAACAGCGCGCCGGTCGTATTATTTGTTCCGGCCTCTATCGTGTTTCTAGCAGAGGTCATGTCTGTAGAACTATCCCAGACCGGCGTTCCTCGATAATCCAGGCCCGTATTCAGAGCCACATAGCTAAAGGTGATCTGTCGCGCCGTATCCGAGGCAGGAAGTGTATCCATATTCAGGCGGAGATTTTCGAAGTAACGTGCCGCAGAGCCGGTCCCTACTGATGGACCTTCCAGAATTTCATAACTGAGCAACGTCGCGCCCTGATAAGTCAATGTTCCGGACACATAATGGAACCCACGCGACAGCGTATCGAAATAGTATGGATATTGCAGCACCGTATTAGCCGCCTGGGTGAAGGCCAGGGTATACGTGATGCGGTCCCCCATCGTCACCGCACCACTACTGGGGATAGAAGTTTTGGACGTTAGAGAGAGACCCGGATACAACGGCTTCGCCGCCGACGCGGAATACTTGCCTTCGTAGGGTACGTCGCCGGCAAAGGTTTCGTAGGTCGTCGCTCCCTGACAGCTGGACTGGAACCCGATGGTGAAAGTAGGCGCTGGCAGCGAGACGGTCACGACGGGTTGCCAGGCTACGCCAGCGGGTAGATTGGGATAAGTCCAGACCACGTAAGTCGTCCCACCAGGTCCGGCGCTGACAGTCCCACCGTTAGCGGTGACATCGGTCAGCCCGACGCCGACGGTGGCGGTAAACACCACCGTATAAGCCGAGGGGCGATCGGCGGGATACCCGGGGAAGTTCAACCGCACCTGCCCTCCACCGGCGCCCAGTCCAGCAGAATCGAGGTACGTCTCGGTGCATGTAGCGCTGATTTCAGGACGGATTGCTATCACTTGAGCATCGGTATTATCGTTGTTGATCGGCAAGGGTGTTGCACAACCTGGCGAATCGGCGCAGTAACGCAACACGGCCTGGACTCTGAGAGCCGTGCCGTGCGCAATCTCCGTACTACCGGCGTATTGGTATTGTGTGCGGACGGCATAAACGACTCCAGTCAAGGTTGCCGGGCCGGTAACCGTGCCTTGAGTTGGGAAAACTACCAGTGCGCCCTGTCGGGCCGCCAAGGCTTCAGTGCCTCTCAACGTCGTTAGAGTGCCGGTGATCATTGTCAACCAGGCCGGATCCGAATCCGTAGGCAACAATCCGTCGGCCAACAGAACACGCAGAGAAGCGTCGTAAATCGTCTCGCCTGAGGGAACATTGTAGGTCACCGTCACTGTGACCAGCTCGCCGGCTACAGCCTGGTTGACAGCATTGTTGGTCTCCACCAGTGACGTGACGCTATTTTTCGTAATGTTAGGCGCTAACGGCGCAGCCAACCCCTGGGCAGCCCCTCCGCGGAAGGACAGCAGGAGCAACAGCGCGGCTATCCCAATGCAGGCCGCACCAAATCCGTACCGCAAACGCTCGCGGCGTAAAGCCAAGGACACTTGGGTTTCTTCAATCATCGTAACCTCCTCGTAAACTAAACCTGACTAAAGCGACAACGAACACAACTTTCACAGCGAGTATCCAGTCCTGTCCAACCATAATTATACCATAAACATACCATCCAGCACAATCCGCGACTCACCGGGGATCACCGCCGCGCCTTATCGGCGGTTTTAGTCTTGAATCCACACGCCCAAGCATCGAATTACAGGCGACAACCGAATCCTCTATGGCTCCATTTGCTCCATAATTTCGCGCGCTTCGTTAGCCCACTGCTCTGGCGGCTGCGTATCCAGGAACTTTTGCAGGGTCGTCTTCGCTGAATCCACATCACCACTGGCAAAATAGGCCATTCCCAGGGCAAACAACGCCTCGCGCATCTCCGGGTTGCCCTGCAAGGCCTGTTCCAACAACTTGGTCGCTTCGGCAATTCGGTTCTGGTTCAAGTATAGCGTTCCCAATCCCACCAGGGCCTCCGGCTTGCCCGGCGCTAAGGTCAACACCTGCTGGAACTCAGTCTCGGCTTGCTGTAGATACGTCGGATCGGACTGCGATACGGCGATTTGTAAATAAGTCGCGCCGAGTTGATAATGGCTATCCGGATCGTTGGGATCGGCGGCCAACGCGGCTTTGAACTCCGCAACGGCTGTTTCCATCTCGCCGGTCTGATACGCCAGCACGCCCAGGTTGTGATGCACCGCCGCGGCTCGCTGCGGATCCAGTGCCATCGCCTGAGCAAAGGAGGCTTGCGCTTTGGAATATTCGCCCAGGTTAAAATAAGTCAAACCGAGCATAAAGTGGACTTCGGCGTTCTGTGGATCGGTCATGACGAGCTTCTCCAAAGTCTCCCGCGCTGCGGCATACTGTCCGGCATCCATCTGCGCCTGGATGTCCTGTACACTGACCGGCGCCGGTTTGGACTTGGACGAAGCCTGTATCACAAAATACAAACCGACACCTACCAACACCACAATCAAGCCCACGATTAACAATCGCCCTTGTTTTTGCATGTTCCCTCCGAAAAATTCGTAATTCGTTATCCCTGCTGTGGTTCGAGGAGCACGATCTGGGTTTCTTCAGCGTCGCTGCTACCCGCAAGCACTTTCAGGCTGGGTTGCGGATCTCCCCACGTCACGCCCATCTCCTTCAAGAAGCGGTTGACAGGATTGCGCGACAGTTTCAGGTTGGGCGTCTTGTAATTCATCGGCACGACGATATCCGGCTCCACCATGCTGATGATCTCGGAAGCCATGGCAGGGTCCAAACCGCCCGGAATACCGACGGGAATGAGCAGGACATTGATCGATCCCATCGCCTCGACCTGGGTCTGGGTGGGTGTGTGTGCTAATTCACCCAGGTGACACACCACCACGCCGTTGACGTTCACCGAAAACACGATGTTTTGCCCGGTTTCTGCCCCCCGTTTGCGGTCACGGAAAGTCGCCACGCCGGTGATGAACAAGCCGCCGATTTCGTACTCGCCAGGTCCCGCCAGCGTGCGCAAAATGCCACGCAATCCCTTCCAGCGAAACTGCTGTGGATCATCGATCATCTCACTTGAGGTGATAATCTCCGCACGGCTGTGGGGGAGAACCAGACCGGTTTCCTCTTCGTTGAATGGATCCATCACCACAGCTGGGTACCCGCGCTCGGCGATGCGGAAACATCCCAAACCATACCATGTCAATTCCATATTAGCGGCTCCTCCAAATAAGTAGTCTCGTCGTCCTCAGTCTGGTCATCCTTATGGTTGATTATATGCAAAGCGTTGAAATACAAAAGTGAATCCGATGTGAAATTGCGTTTGTCCCCAGGGGTGAGTTATGCTATAATGAAAGCCAGAGGTAGACATGGCCCAGAATACCTTACAATTGATCCCATCACAGCAGTCGCGCCAGTTGATCGACATGGCGGAACGCGCACGCCTGGGGCTGAGCCGTTTCGCCGACTCCGACGTCGAATATAACGCCGTGGGCTTGCAGATGTTGGATGAGTGGATCGATCGTCATTTGAGACAATTTCCGCGCCCCTCCAAAGAGATTGTGATGGCCTGGGGGACCTTCTTGGGTGAAACCTTCCGTCGACGCTTTAGCGGCGAATGGGGGTTGAACCACACCGAAGGCAAACCCCACCTCGGTATCATCTGTCCCAAAAATGAAGTAGGCTTGCTTTTCATCGACGTTATGGATCAAATGCAACGGCGCATCAAAGAAGGGATGAACGAATCCCTGGCCTTCTATTACACCCTCAAAAGTGTCGAAATGCGCGAGGAATAACCTCACAACGCACCCGCCGAGCAGCGCGTTGACATCAAAATTGCAAAGCGCCCCGCCCATAGGCGGGGCGCCTCGCATCGATCTACATGTTGCTCAGAATCCGGCGCAGGTCTTCGGGTGTGTCGGCGACAATGGCGACATAATCCACGCCTGGATAATACTGGTTGAAGAACGCTTTGAGATCGCCAGGCCATCCCTGCGGGTTCACGGCGATGACTTTGCGCGCGCGAGGCCCCACCCCGGCATCGTCCGCGCTGCCGCCGATAGTCCAGTGGTATTTGCTCCACACCCCACTATCGAGCGCGGCGCGCAGCCACGGATCACCGGACCCTGGCGGAAGAAGCACATACGTCCGGGCATAAGACTCACGCGGGGGCACAAAATCATGCGGAATCGCACCAGACACAGGTCGCGCCAGGACTCTGAACGTCAGCGTATGGAGCACCTGACCTTGCGCAGAGATTTGCGCTGTGTACGTACCCGGTGTCACCACCACCATTCGCCAGGTCGTGCTCGTCGCGGTGCGGGTCGTTGTGCCCCAGAAGACCTCGCCGCCTGTCACTTGTAGTGTCGTCTGATCCGGCGCCGGACCGCCCGCAGCGGTGATTTGAAACGGCTCGCCCTGGATTGACGTCTCAGGCTTTATCGTCACCGCCAGCGGCGTGGGCGG
>JAKJAB010000018.1:13972-19654 GCA_022707725.1 Chloroflexota bacterium
CATCCACCGCCACAAGCTCCATCGCATCCATATACGAATCGCAATGCTTGAACGGCCACAGGACGACACTGCGCGCGAAGAACGTCACCGCTGTCCCCTGCGCCACCACTTCTACCGGTGGCACCTGCGCATGGCCATTGTAGATGTGCGCCCCTTCACCCCAGACGACCGTACTGGCCCAGGGATCCGTCCCGCCCGTTGGATCGATGCCGATGGTGAAGGTAAAGTTGCGCACATTGTCGACCTTGTCGTAATCACGCGCGCGGACGAAAAACGGCCCTTCGCCGGCGCCATCGCTCACGTGCGCATTATCCTGACTGCTGGACCAGGCATGCGCGAAACCAGTCCCCCGCAGTCGCGTCCCCGGCGTAATCCCCTCAACACGCTGATAGACGCCGGCGTCATGAATCCGGTAAAACGTGAAGAATTTCAACCCTCGACTGCCGTCTTTGATGCGCAAAGGATCGAGAAACGGCGGTTCGCGGTTGATCACGTGCATTTCGGGGCGCCCGTAGCCGACGGTATTGGCAGGATCATGCGGAACCGGCCCGCCTTGTTTCCAGAAAGCTACCCAATACTCTGGCACGAAGATTTCGCCAAATTCCTGCCCGACATGGGTCTTGCGCCACCAATTGCCTTCAAAACTCGGGTTTTTCAACAGGTTTGCCATTACGCCGACCTCCTTTTTGGGCTTAGGAAACAAATTTTGTGGCACCAGCAGTAGAATAAAAGGTTTACATTACTTTTATTAAACTACCAAAGCGACACATTGTCAACCACAATACGAAGTCAGTACGAGTGGTTAAGCGCCGGCTCCAGATGGATCTGGCGGATCATGGTCTTCGTCGCGTTCGCTCTTGGCGTGTTCAGCGAACTTCCGCAGCCGTTCCTCCACCCGCGCATGAACCGAATCATCAGGGAAGGCGCCATCCGCGTCGCGCTCCCCGGCCGGCACCCCGGTCAATAGCTCCAAGCCCTCGTCCACCGTGTCGACGACGTAGATGTGGAACTGGCCTGTTCGTACCGCTTCAACGACATCCTCGCGCAGCATCAGGTTTTTCGCGTTGATGGCAGGGATGACCACGCCTTGCGTGCCTGTCAAACCACGCTGGCGACACACCTCAAAGAAACCCTCGATCTTCTCGTCAACCGCGCCAATGGGCAGCACCCGCCCGTGCTGGTCGACCGCACCGGTCACCGCCAGGTCTTGCCGCAGCGGGATTTCGGCAATCGACGAAATCAGCACGTACAGTTCCGCGCACGAAGCGCTGTCGCCATCGATGTCATCATACGTTTGTTCAAAGCTGAGGCTGGCTTCCATCGCGAGAGAGTGGTCGATCCCATACTGCCCGCCGAAATAGCCGATCAATGTCAACAGTCCTTTGCCGTGCAGCGGCCCGCTCATCTGCACTTCGCGGTGGATATCGAGCACGTTCCCACGGCCCACGTAAGCGCGCGCTGTGATGCGGCTC
This sequence comes from Chloroflexota bacterium, assembly GCA_022707725.1. Classification (GTDB taxonomy): domain Bacteria; phylum Chloroflexota; class Anaerolineae; order B4-G1; family SLSP01; genus DSWT01. Next base: position 15,445 of record JAKJAB010000018.1, read on the forward strand.
GGCAATCCATAGACGTAGCCTCCCATCGACGTGACCGTCAGTCCATTCACCTGCCCAATCACCGTGCCGGAGGTGGCAATCACCAGGCTGCCCTCGGCAATCGCGCGATACGCATATTCCTCGCCCAGACTCACCCGGCGCTTCTGTTGGCGCAGCGCTTCCAGGACGTCAGCGCGCTGCACCGCCGCATGCCCGTTCTTCTTCGCCCAATACGCGGCCTCACGCGCGAGGTCGGCGATCTGGCCGAATTGGGTGCTCAGACGTTCCTGATGTTCTGCCAATCGCGATCCATATTCCACCACCCGCGCCACGGCCCCAGCCGTGAATGGCAACAAGTGCTCATCCTCGGACAATGTTCGCACAAACTGTACGTAGGTGAATTCTGACTCCGGCGTGCGGTCCATTTCCGAATCGAAATCGGCCAGCACCTTGAACAACTTGGCGAAGTCCTCGTCGTAGGCGTACAGCGCGTAGTAGATGTGCGGCGAACCGCGCAGGATCACCTTGACGTGCAGTGGAATCGGCTCAGGGATGGGCGTCACAGTGCGCACCAATTGCTGCCCATCCGGCGACTCGATGCGAATGAGGCCGCCAAACAGCGCGCGCTTCAGTCCCGTCCAGACGTAAGGATCGTCCATCAACGCCTCGGCATCGAGGATGAGGTAGCCGCCGTTGGCGCGGTGCAGCGCGCCGGGCCGGATCAAGGTATAGTCGGTCACAGAGGCCCCGCGCCGCACGTCATACTCGATGCGCCCAAAGAGTTTGTCATACGTGGGCACATCCTCAATGATCACCGGCGCGCCCTGTGTGTGTGCGTTATCGACCAGCAGGTTGACCCGGTAGCGTTGATGCACCGGAATTTCCAGCAGGGACGTGCTGTCATCTTCCGGGTTCTCATCGCCCTCACTGCGGAACGTGTTCACGTTATCGATGATGTCCTGCAGCACTTCGGACAGATACTCGCGCACCTCTTCCTGATCGGCATACTTCTCGCGCAGTTCTTCGATCAGTGGGCTGACGGTGAAGTTTGCCACTTCGCGGTCCAGGCGCTCGGTCGCGGCCTGAGTGCGACGCTCGTATTCGCGCAGGCGGCGCATCGCACTGCCGAGCATATCTTCCAGCACATCGAGATTTTGCTCGACCGACGTGCGATCCTCCGTCTCGAGCTGGCTGAACGCCTCCGGGGTGAGCAATTCGCCATCGCGCACGGGGGAAATATACAATCCCGATGGTGAACGTACCAGCGCAAAGCCGCGCTCGCGGCAGGCCATATCCACGGTCGTTAGCTCCTCTTGCTGCGCCGCACGGAACTGCTGTTCCAGGGTCTCGCGTGCTTCCGCATACTGATCCGTCTCGAACGCCTGCAACAAACGATCCATCAAGCCACTGTTGAAGCGCTCCATATCCGCACGCAGTTCAGCCCCCTGACCAGGTGGCAGGCTGATGGCTCGGGGCGTTCCCAACTCGGTGAAATGGTTGACATACACCCAATCGTTGGGCGTCTCTGCCTGGCTGGCCTGCTCATAGACAATCCGCGACAAAATCGAGCGACGGCCCGTCCCGGTTGGCCCCATCACAAAGACGTTAAAGCCGGGGCTTTGGATGTCTAACCCGAAATGGATGGCCTCCACTGCGCGATCCTGGCCGATGGTCGTCGGCGCATAAGGCAGTTCGTCGGTGTTTGTGAAAGAGAATGTCCCCGGATCACACGCGCGACACAGTGCATCCGGAGTAAGTTTTTTAGCCGTCATATACTCAATTAGCTCCCTCAAGAATGATCCAATCTGTATTTTCAACACAAAACAGGACCAAAAACGAAGCCACCCTGACCTCATTCTTGGTCCCGCGATTAGCTATTAGCAGTCAGCGGTCAGCGGTCAGCCTTCTTGTCTATGCCAGACTCTCGTGGGCATCTTTGCTGATAGCTGATAGCTGATATCTTATTTAACGCCGCCCCAAGTGCATCGGCATCACCACGTGAACAAAGTCGTCGTCACCCACCGCCTTGATTAAACCCGGGTTGGTGGGCGCATTCAGTTCGAGTGCCACCTGCGGGGTATCCAGCGCCGAGAACACATCGACCAAGAAACGCACGTTGAACGCGATGTCCAACCCGTCGCCCTCGACGTTCGCCATCAGCTCTGTGGACCCCTGCCCCGATTCGGCGGAGTCGGCGGAGACGGTGATCCGGCCCGCCTGGATGGAGAGCGTGACGATGTTCGCCACATCGCGGGCGAAGATCGCTGCGCGCTTGCAGGCTTGCAGAATCTCCTCGCGCCCCAGAACCACCGTCGTCTTGGACGCAGCCGGGATGATGCGCCGCACGTCGGGGAAGTTGCCGTCGATCAACTGCGAATTGAGCACCGTGTCCGTCAGCTTGAAAAGAATCTGGTTGTGCGGGTGCGTCGTCGAGATGTTCACCGGCTCTTCTTGCGCGCCGATGATGCGCATCAGTTCGGAAAGCGCCCGCGCCGGGATGATGACGCTGAAGGGCGTCGGCACCGGGTGGATGAGCGGGATGCGCCGCATCGACAGGCGGAACCCATCGGCAGCCGCCAGCGTGAGTGTGCTGCCCTCGAATTCTGCCAACACGCCGGTGAGTACGGGATGGCTCTCGTCGGTGGAGGCGGCAAACGTGACTTGCACCAGGCCCGTGCGCAAGTCGCCGGCTTCCACGGCGAACCCATCGCCCTGCTCCGGCTCCGGCACGACCGGGAATTCGTCGGCAGAGATGCCTCGGAAGCGCGCATTCACCATGCCGCAGCTCAACGCCAGCGAAAGCGTTTCATCGTCCATCGTCAGATCGACCTGATCCGGCGGCAGCGAGTTCACCAGATCGATGAAATTGCGCGCGGGGACGGTCAGCGCGCCATCGGTTTCCACCCGCGCGCCCACCCAGTGCACCACACTCAATTCCAGATTCGTCGCCGCCAGTTTGAGCTGTCCGTGATCGGTCGCCAAAAGGACATTCCCCAAAATCGGCATCGTTGTGCGCGAAGGAACCGCCCGCCCAACAATGCTCAGTCCCTTGGAAAGGTTTTCCTGCAAGCAAGAAAGTTTCATCGAGGGCCTCCTGAATCCATCCTAAATTCGTTAGTGATTATATCCAGTATACTCGAAGCTGATGAAACGGCAAGAAGGAGGGAGTAGGGAGTAGGGAGTAGGGAGTAGGGAGTAGGGAGCGGCGGCCTGAATCAGCAGGAGTTTTTATGGTTAGGTGGGGGCCGGCGGCTTACTCCATCCTCCTTATCCACCATTTGCACCGCAGCGGTTGCCAGGCCGACAATCAGCCAGAACAAGGTGACCGAATGGTGGAAGTCGAGGCTGAAGAAGTAGCGATCCGACAACCCGGCGATCAAACCGCCGATGATGGCCGCGTGGATACCGTACCACAACGGTTCCAGGTCTGGCAAACGCTCGGCAGCTTTGCGCCAGCGCCAGAAGCGCACGAGCAGCACAACGGCAATCGCCAGAAAAACGGCCAGACCGATCAAGCCCATCCGTTCAGCAATGGTCAGGTACACGCTGGCAACCGCGGTGTAGATGTCAATATCCGGCGCGCCCGCGAAACCCACCCCCAGCCACGGATAACGCCCAATGAGGATAAAGGCATCCTTGTATTCACCTAGACGCATCTTCATTGACAGATCTTGAAGTTGTATCCCTTCACTGAAGTGCCCGATGTACGTCTGCGTCCAGGGCAACACCAACGCCAGAATCACCGCAGCAGCGATCCAGGGCAACAACTTGCGGTAGCGAAGGACGCTCACGACTAAGACCGCCAGCGCCGCCGCCACCATCGTCCCCCGCGAGATGGTCAAACCCAATCCTATCCCCATCACGCCGAGACACGCCACCACCATCCAGCGGGGTAAAAGTGGGCGTTTGGCGAAGAGTTGGGGAGTTGCCATCGCGATCGCTACATTTAGGAGGCTGCCGAGCACGTTGGGATCGATAGAAGTAGACGTAGCACGCTGCATCAACGATGGATCATCACGGATGTAGCGCAACACACCCGCTCCGGTGGGATAACCCAGACGACCGAGCGCGGAGAGGATGCGTATCGTCAAAAGATCGGGCAAGAAATACAGGATAATTCCCAACGCTGCCGCTCCAGTCGCGCCCAGGATCAACCAACGTATGAGTCGCCCCAGACGGCCCACATCGCGCACCGAGTTGACGACGAGGTAAAACAGCGCCAGGCTCAACA
>JAKJAB010000190.1 GCA_022707725.1 Chloroflexota bacterium
TGGCGATGGTGCTGCGCTCGATCTTCTTGCGCAGGACGTTGGCCTGGGCCTCGGTCTGGCGGACGGTGGCTTTGGCGACGGCAAGCTCCTCCGGGGTGGGGCCGGCGAGTAAGTCGGCAAGTTTGGCCTGCGCCACGACGACGGCCTCTTCGGCGACGCGATATTGCCCTTCGGCGGCGTTCGCCTGGGCGATGTAGCCGAGCGGGTTGTTGCGGATGCGCAGGAGTTGGTTGAGCAGCGTTTGGGCGGTTTGCTCGTCGGCTTCAGCGCGCGCGAGCGCCTCTCGTGCGGCGACCAGTTGGAGGTCCGCCACCTGCTTCTCAATACCTTCTTTTGGGGCAATGCCGTGTAGCATTTCCTGGTTGGCAAGCTGCGCCCTGGCGAGTTCTGCGCCCTGGGCAGCTAATGCCACTTGCGTGCGCGCCTCGACGATTTTTGCGTTCAGTTCCTGAGGATTTTCCACCATCGCCAGCGCATTTTGCCATGCCTGGTACGCACCGTCGCGCTGCGCCTCGACCAGGGCAACGTTGGCGCGCGCCGCCGCGATCTCCGCGGGATGTGCGCCAGCCTCAAGCAGCGTCAGATCGGCCTGAGCGGCGACCACAGCAGCCTCCGCTGGGGAAAGTTGCAACAGCCACGGCGTCGCGTCCAGCGTGACGAGGGCGTCACCCGCAGTCACCTGTTGTCCCACCTGGGCGGCGATGGATTCGATGCGCCCGCCGAATTCACTGGCGATGCGGATTTCTTGGGCGCGAATCGTGCCTGAGGCGACCAATGTCGCCCCTGTGCTGGCCTCTGTTGTCTGCAAACAGCCCGACAGCGGTACGACGAAAAGTAGTAGAGCGAAAATCCAACTGTATTTTTTGTTCATTGTCGTCTCCTGGAAAATGTGATTGGTAACTGGTTGCTGGTTGCTGGTTGCTGGTTGCTGGTTACTGGTTACTGGTTACTGGTTGCTGGTTACTGGATACAGAGCAGTATACGCAAGGGCAAGGATTAGACAAGATGCGCTCGCTAATTATGTGGTTGCGCTGGTCAAAGCTTCCAGAGCGCCGGTCAGTACCGCGACGCCGCGCCGGAATTCGGCGATGTCGAGGTGCTCGTGCGGGGTGTGATCGAGCGACGAATCGCCCGGACCGTAAGCCACCATAGGACATTCCCACACCGGGCCGACGGTGTTCATGTCCGACGTGCCGGTCTTGAGTTTGAAGCGCGGCTTGCCGCCCTCGGCGCGGATCGCTTTGAGCAGCGCGCGCACCGGCGGCGTGTTCTTGTCGGATTGGTAGGCGGGATCGCTGCCGCCGAAGGTCAACTTCGCCCCGCCCGCCCAGGCTTCCATCTTCGCCTGCAATGCATCTACGGCAAAGTCCGGCGGGAGCCGCGCCACAATGGTCATTTCAACGTAATCGTTCAAGCCGTCGCTGTAGGTGCGCAGGTCGCGCAGCGCGGGATCGAGCGAATTGAAGCGTCCCTTTCTGCCTTGCAGCAACACCTCTTGATTGTAGGCATAGGCGAAGCGCCGCAGACTGTTCCAGAAGTTGACGGCGTGCTCGGCCGGTCCGGCGAACTCGCCCGCGCTGTGCCCGCCCGGTTGCGCCAGGCTGTAGTCCATCAACAGGCGGCCTTTGTAACCCAGTGTGATACAGTCCCACGCGCTCGGCTCTCCGATGATGGCGCAGGTCGGCGCGGGCATCGTCTCCGCCAGATATTGCGATCCCCAGCCGTGCGACTCCTCCTCCACCGCGCCGATGACGGTGATACGCGCGTCCACCAGCCGGGGCGCGACCTGCGCCGTCGCCAGGACGAACGCCGCCAGCGGCCCTTTCGCATCCACCGCGCCGCGCCCGTAGAGCTTGTTCCCTTCCCACCGCACGGGGACGAAGCCGGACACAGTATCCATATGCCCCAGCAACACGATATGGCGCTCCGCGTCGGGATTGCCCACCGTCCCGACGACGTTCCCCGCCTCGTCGCGATGCGTGATAAAGCCCAGTTTGCGCATCTGCGCGACGAGATACTCAGCGAAGATGTCCTCGCCGCCAGAAGGGCTGGGAATGGAAAGGAGTTTTTCAAGAAATTCGAGGTCGTTCATGCACAAATTCCCCAAAATCAGAATGTCTTACACCTTCATTCTATCACAATCACGCTACACTCAAACAACTGTATACTGTGACATCACGTTCAAATCCACCCGTTGCGTCCAACCGACGCGCCCCCAAAACGCAATCGCATCCGCATTGACCGCAAACACGAAGAGGTGGCACTTGTCGATGCCTTCAGCGGCGAGCGCATCCAGGCAGCGGGTTGCCAGCGCCTTGCCGATGCCCTGCCGCCGATGCGAGGGCCGCACCGCCAGGTGATGCACGTAGCCGCGTCGCCCATCGTGCCCGCAAAGCACCGCGCCTACCAGCAAGTCGCCGTCCCAGGCAGTGAAACTCAAACCGGGATTGCGCGCCAGGTAACGGCCAATCGCCTCGCGGGAATCGGCGTCGCTCAAGCCCACGCCATCGGCGGATTGCCAGAGGGCGAGGACGGCGTCGTAATCCTGAATAGTCATTTCACGAATATACACTTATCTTCTCCAATATGCTATAATGTAACTATACGTTCTCCATCAAGGAGGGAAACGATGGCAGAGAATATTGCCGCCCTATACGAAAACGGCGTATTGCGACCGCTGTCGCCGCTGAAATTACGCGAGAACCAAACTGTCTATATCCAAATCCTGGAAATAGAACCAGACGTCGATAGAACCGAAATCGCTATTCAAAATCTAGTCGCCAAAGGTATCCTCACACCACCGCCTGGATATTCTGATATTGCGCCACCTACCGAAGCCGAACGCAAAGCATTAGCTGATAAACTGGGCAACGCGCCCGGCAAGCCGCTCTCTCAAATTATCCTTGAAGAACGCGGACAACTATGAGCATTTACTTCTTGGATAGCAGCGCCTTAACCAAACGCTATGTCACGGAAACTGGCTCCGACTGGATTCGAGCATTGGTTGCACCTGAGACCGATCACAGATTGATTATAGCCCGCATCACTTGGGTAGAGGTATTAAGCGCATTTGCTCGCCGCCAACGTGAAGGAGTACTCACCCCAAAAGAAATGCAGCGGGTCATCCAGCTATTTCGTTATGACCTGAATCTGCAATATCGGGTCATCGAATTAGACAGCCATACAGCCCAAATAGCTGGCACATTGATTGTGAACTATCCCTTAAAAGCTTATGATGCGGTGCAACTTGCTTCCGCATTGCAAGTCGAAGAAGAATTAACGTACATTTCTGCTCAACCTTTAACCTTCTTGGTCGCAGACACCCATTTGGCGACTATCGCCCAAGCAGAAGGAGTGCGAACCGATAATCCTAACCTGCACTAGCAGTCTGTCGGAGAGAAAGTGGCCTGGGCATCAATACATACGGAGTTGAGCCACTCTCACCCGAATTTTGATTGAATGATACGCATGACACGCCTACTACAGACTAATTCAGGTCACGATTTGCGTTTTTTGCCACGCCAAAAGGCGTGGATTGGCTTGTCTCTTGCACGGTTGGTCTTCGTCAGCCCCTTTTTAGAGCTGACCAGCCAGCAAGACGTGCAGCCGTTTCAGGTTGAAGGCCAGACACACCAGACACCATTCACCCGCCGCGGCCGCCAGACCACGCAGCGAGAACTGCCGAAACCCCATGATCTCCTTGATGATCCCAATCACCGGTTCTACAGTCGATTTACGCAGTTTGTAGATTTCCTGGCCGATCTCCGTTTTGAGCTTGTATGCCATTTTGACCATCGGACTGGCATCTTCCGGCGGGGGAGCAGGCGACTCTGCAAAGCGGCTACGCCAGCTCTTGTGGTGCGTATCACGGCCGGTAGCAATGTAGGGCTCGATCCCCCGTTGTTCCATCGCCGTGATGTTAGTCGCACTGAAGTAGCCTGTATCCAGCGCCGCGGCCTCCGGTGTACCGACTTCAGGCGCAATGGCATCCAGGGTCGGCAGAGCTTCATGGCGATCGGTAGGATGATTCGACAAGCTGTGCGCGACAATCAAGAAGCTATCTTGCTCCACCGCCACCTGCACATTGTAATGCTGGTCAAAACCCTTGTCCGTGCTGTTCTTCATCACCCGCGAATCCGGATCGGTGAAGTTGTACTGATCCTGGTCGCGCGGCCCTGGCTGTTGCGGAGGCTTGGGCTTACGACCACGCGGTTTGCGGTTCTCCTCGCGTGCGCGAGCCTCCCGCGCCTGGATTTTGGCCTCGTATTCCGCTTTCTCGGCCTGATAGCGTTCTTCAGCCCGCAGTTCCAAGACCTTTTTGGCCTGCGCCAGATTGGCCAACCGGGTGTGGCGCAGGACCAGTTCTTCTTGCACATCCATAGTGCCGGGCAAAGTCCCCGCCTCGGCCTGGGCGCTCAACGCCAGCAGTTCTGCGACTTCCTGCTGCAACAAGCGTTCCAGTTCCAGCAAGCGCTTGTAACTGACCGCTTTGCTTTTCGAGGCGTCCGCGTGGACCTTGCTGCCGTCCAAGCTAATCCGCCCCAATTGCAAGACGTCCGCCTCTTTTGCCACCAGCAACACTTGCACAAACAGGTCAGCCATCTGCGCCAAGAAGGTCTTGCGAAAATTGGCAATCGTGTCGTGATCAGGATGCCACCCACCCGCGATGTAGCGAAAGGGAATGCTTTCGTAGGTGGCCCGTTCGATCTGGCGCGAACTGAACACGCCGCTGACGTAACCGTACAACAGCAAGCCCAGCAGTACTTCAGGCGCATACGGCTCTCCGCCACGCGGCGCATACTGCGCGTAGATCGTGCTCAGATCCAACACGGCAATCACGGACACGATGAAACGGGCCAGATGATCGGGCGGCAAGCACTCCGCTATGGTCACGGTCTGTTGCAAAGAGGCTGCGTAATCGACGGTTTTGAATTGTCTAGTCATACTGCGCATTTTAGCACGAATTGGGTTCGGTGTACACACTTATGGAATTTCTCTCCGACAGACTGCTAGCCACGCAGGAACGTCCCCGGCCAATTCGTGTAACAGCGCATTGGGCAGGATGCTGACCACGAGCATAATGATCCAGGCCGCGGTGATCAAGAAGCGATTCGAGGAGATCGGTTTTTCGGCTGTGTCAGGCATTCGCAATCTCCCGTGCCCACGCGCGGATCGCGTCCCAGTCGCGCAGGTCTTGATCCTGACCTTTCATCGCTTCGACGATCATGCGGTCCAGGAATGAAAGCTTCGCCAGTTCCATTTTGCCGGCGAAGAAAGCTTCGGTCTGGGGCGTGATAAGCTCGACGTCCGGCTGCCGGGTCGCCAGAAAGCCCAAGCCGGAGCACGTCAACGCCGTCCCACCGAGCGCAAAGCCCGCGATTTTCAGGAAATTTCGCCGCGATACCGGTTGTTTGTTCATCTACTGATCCTCCTCATCACTCAGCCTTACCTACGGTCCTCTTTGCCGGATATAACCTCGCGCGTCCGCATCGTAAACGGTTTCTTCGCCGCTGAAGACGGCTCACGGTCCCCTAACAGTTTAGATTACGTCAACTGACCACGAAGGTTTCAGAGTGAAAACATTATAGCATGAGTGCAAACATGAACTAGGCAATACGCCATTTTCAGGTAAACTAAAGTGCTTTGCACCTGGTTTCAAAATAATATAGCAGAGAAAGGAGAGTAAGATGGTGAAAATTGCACTGGTATATAACCTCATCCACCCCGAACAATTGAACGGACTTCCCATCGATATCCTGGCCGAATACGATTCCGAGGAAACCATAGCGGGCTTGCAAGCCGCGCTCGAAAGCGCCGGGCACACCGTCATCCTGTTGGAATCCGACGAGACCATCGCGTCGCAATTGAAAGCTGCCGCGCCGGACATCGTGTTCAACATCGCCGAAGGACGGCATGGCGAGAGTCGCGAATCCTACATCCCGGTCGTTTGTGAGATGTTGAGACTGCCCTACACCGGGTCGGGGCCGCTGACTCTGGCGCTGTGCCTGAACAAGGCGCGTGCGAAGGAAATTCTGCTGCACTATGGCATCCCCACCCCGCGCTTCCAGGTGATGGAGCACCTCGATGCGCCTCTGGACCCGGAACTGCGCTTCCCGTTGATCGCCAAGTTACTGGAAGAAGGATCGAGCATAGGATTGTCCGAGAATTCGGTAGTGGATGACGAAACCGCGCTCCGGCGGCAGGTTGCGTATCTCATCGACACCTACCACGAGCCGGCTCTCGTCGAAGAATTCATCGAAGGACGGGAATTCACCATCGGCATCCTGGGCAACCGGCCACCGCATCCCTTGCCGATCACCGAGGTCGTTTTCTCGCAGCCGCGCGGGATCGTGCTCTTCGAGCCGGACCCGGCAGTCATCGCACGCTTCCCCGAGTTGTGGGGTGGCTTCACACCAAAAATCCCACACCAATCCATCTGTCCGGCCAACGTCACGCCTGAGCTTCAGGCGGCCATCGAGCAGACGGCGCTGCGCGCGTACCAGGCGTTGGGCTGCCGGGATTGGTGTCGCATGGAGATGCGGCTGGATGCGGAAGGCACGTTGTACGTGCTCGAACTCAATCCCATCGCCGGCATCGACGCGAGCTATTGGTTCGCGCGGTCGGCGGAAGTGGCCGGGGAGACGTACCAGGAGTTCGTCAACGAAATTCTGAATCACGCCCTCGCGCGCTACAATCACCGGCCGTCATCCAACTAGAAAATTGGTAACTATTCAGCCTTTAGGTGGGGCGCACTTAGCTGAACCCAAAACGGCACTTTTTGCGTTTCCTACTGTCATTGCAGGCGTA
>JAKJAB010000191.1 GCA_022707725.1 Chloroflexota bacterium
AACTGCCCGTGAGCAGTGACGCGGGGCGCGTGATGGTCGCGCTCGCCCAATCGGCATCGAAGCCCCACAGCCGGGAGAATCCGTCGCCGTCTTGTGCCAGCCAGAGCGTTTGCCCTGCCGCGATCTGTGCTCCGTCCGGGAAGCACGCGCGGCTCGTCGAGCTGAGATTATCGTCGATGCACCAGCCGTTGAGGGCGACTGTGAACGTGCTCAGGTTGATGAGGGCGACGCTCTCACCGCTGCCGCCATAATTGCCCGGCTGCATGGCATACAGTTGCATGTTCGGCTGTACCGGAACACTCCACGTTGCGCTTGCCGTTTCGCCTGTCTGCGCGGTCGCCGTGGCGACGTTCGTGAGAGTGGGGGCGGTCACCCCGCCGAGCGCCAGCGTGAGCGTGATGCGCCCTTTTGCGCCTGGCGCGAGGTCGCCGACGTCCCAGACGAGCGTGGCGGCATCGGGTTGCGTGAAGGTGTAGGGCGCGGTCTGCGCGACGAAGACCAATCCGGCGGGCAGCGTATCGGTGAGGCGGACGCCCCCCGCGACTATGCCGCCGCTGTTGCTGACGACGAGTGTGTAGGTCAGCGGCGTGTTGGGGAGTGCCAGAGCCGGCCCGGTTTTCGTCAACTCGAGGGCCGGCGCCGGCGCGCTGACGAACGTCTCCCATTGGGTGAAGTTCGTCGCGGGATTAATCTCGGGAACGGCGCTGGCGGCGACGAGTGTGTTGGTGATCGTCCCCACCGTGTTCGTGGGCGCATAGACGGAAACTGTGATAACAGTCGGCGCGCCGCTGCTGACGGGGAGATCGCCCAAATCCCAGCGCAGCGTGCGCGCGTCCACGATGGCGGGGTAGGGGGCCGTGCTGGTGACGTAGACCGCGTCGAGGGGCAGCGTATCGGTGAGTGTGGCGCTCAACGCGGCGATGTAGCCGAGGTTTTCACAGTGCAATGTATACGTGAGGAGCATGCCCTGTTGGGCGGAAGACGGGCCGCTTTTGTGGACAACAAGGTCGGCTGCGGAAACCGAGTTGCGGTTTTTCGGCGTGCCGTTGATAGGGGCGCCGTTGGCATCCAGGCCGTTGCGCGGATCGCCGGTGTTGGTAGCCCAGTTGCCAGGCGTATCGGGCGCGGCGCTATCGGCGCGTTCCATCGTGGATTTCGTGGTATTGTTGCCGCCAGGCCACATCCCGCCGGATGCGTTTGCCGTATCGATGGTGTTGTTCTTTGCATCGTACAGTGTAATGGCTTCGCCGGCGTTGCTTAACCCGCTCCCGCCAAAAGTCCCGATCCAGTCCGCCGGAATGTCGCTGACGGTGTTATCGTCCGTGCGCTCGATGAGATAGTAGCCGTGCGGCCCGATTTCACCATTGAGGACCAGGTTCATGCCGTCAACCGTGGTCACCCTCCACCCGACAATGGGAATGGCGGTGTTGTTGTACAGTTCGATCCATTCATCAGTGACTGCCGCCGCCGTGCCCATCCAGGCGACCTCGTTGATGACCACATCTCCGGGGCTGGCGTTGAGGGCCGGCGCGAAGGTCGCCTGTGCGGGTGGTTGCGCGCCGAGTGCGGTGATGACCATCAAAATCCCACTGCCGATCAATGCCCATACAATGCGATGCAATCTCATAGGGGGCCCTCCTTGTTTATGTTCAGTTAAGTCGTCTTTAGTCCGGTAGGCTTTGCTGTCCAGTCCAGTAAAAATATACACTGAAAGCCCCTAAATCACCAATCGCTAATTTCTCATTACGCCGCTCTGGTAGTACAATATGCCCGTATTGCCATTCGACCTAGTTATGCCATTTCAGAGAGGCGCTATGATTCATACCGAGAATTTGACCAAGAAATTCGGCGACCGTACAGCAGTCGAGGCGCTGGAGTTGGACGTGCGCGAGGGCGAAGTCTTCGGCTTCCTGGGCCCCAACGGCGCGGGCAAGACGACGACGGTGCGTATGCTTACCACGCTCATCGGCCCCACGTCGGGCACGGCGACGGTCAACGGCTTCCGCGTGGGTCAGGCGGACACCGACATCCGCCGCTGCACCGGAATTTTGACCGAGACGCCCGGTATGTACGACCGGCTGAGCGCCGAGAAGAACCTGACGATTTTCGCGCGCCTCTACGAGGTGGAGGATGTGAAAGGGCAGGTGGAAAAGTACCTGCGTTTCCTCGGTCTGTGGGATCGTCGCGCCGACCTCGTCGGCAACTTCTCGAAGGGGATGAAGCAGAAGCTCGCTATCTGCCGCGCGCTGCTCCACGAGCCGGCGGTGGTCTTCCTCGATGAGCCGACCTCAGGGCTGGATCCGGAGGCTGCGCGGCTGGTGCGCGACTTCATCGAGGAGATCAAGGCGCACGGACGCACGATCTTCCTCTGCACACACAACCTCGACGAGGCCGACCGGCTCTGCGACCGCATCGGTGTGATGAAGCAGCGCTTGATCACCGTGGACACGCCCATGAACCTGCGCCAGAAGCTCTACGGGCGCAAGGTGGTCTTCCATCTGCGCGAAGCCGACGATGCGCTGCTGGCCCGCGTGCGCGCGTTGCCGTTCATCAAAGAGGCGCAGCGAGTGGACAACAAGCTCGTATTCGGACTGGACGATCCCGAAGCGCACAATCCGGCGCTGGTGCGGCTGCTGGTGGAAGCCGGGGCCGACATCCAGTTCGTCGGCGAGTTGCGCCACTCGTTGGAAGACGTGTATCTATCGCTCGTTGGGTCAACGGATTGAACGGATTGAAGAAAAAAATCCGTTCAAATCCGTTGAATCCGTTGACATTCTTGGAGGATTACAATGCCAAAGATATGGACGATCATCGATAAAGAATGGGCCGAGGTGTTCAAAAATCGATTGGTGCTGTTTACTGTGATTTTCATGCCAATCCTGTTTACTGCACTGCCGCTGATTATGGTTGCGATTGGCAGTTCGCAGGCTGATATGGGCGATGCCACAGATTTGCCGGCCTCATACCTGGAGATGTGCGGTGACCTAACCGGTTCGGCCTGCTTCACCCTGATGATGGTCAACCAGTTCCTGCTGTTGTTCATGATGATGCCGCTGATTATTCCCGTGACGATCGCGGCGTACAGCATTGTGGGCGAAAAGACGACCCGCTGCCTGGAGCCGCTGCTCGCCACACCGATCACGACGGCGGAACTGCTGATCGGCAAGAGTCTGGCGGCGCTCATCCCTGGCGTGCTGGCGACGTGGTTGAGCTTTGGTGTCTTTGCCGTCGTTGCCTACATGCTGGTGCAGTCCCCTGAACTCCTGCGCCGCATCCTCGATCCGATGTGGATCACCGCGATTGGCCTCGTGGGGCCGCTGCTTGCGTTGGCAGGCATTAACGTGACATTGATGGTGTCTTCGCGCGTCAGCGATCCGCGCACTGCCGAGCAGGTGTCGGCGCTGCTGATCCTGCCGTTGTTGGGCATTTTCTTTGCGCAGATTATCGGCGTGATTGCCGTCAACGTGCAGTTGATGCAATTAGCGGCGGTTGTCATGGTCGCCATCGACGCCGGATTGGTCTATTTGGGCGTGCGCGCGTTCCAGCGCGAAGTGACAGAATGGGCGAATCAGCGAATGGGCGAATCAGCGAATGAGCAAATTGGAGAATAGGCGAATCGGTGAATGGACAAGCCGAATCGTCGCCACAGCGTTGGTGCTCTGGCTGTTGGTGGCGATGCCGGTGTTGGCGCAAGATGAAGGGTTGAGCATCTCCGTGAGCAAGCAGTTCGGTTACAATATGGGCAGCCAGATTCAAGGAACCTTCAAGATTCGGGTACGCGGCCCGGAGGATTTGGCCAGCGTCGCTTTTTTGCTTGATGGCGAGACGTTTGGCGAAGCGACGACGTCGCCGTTCGAACTGTCCTTCAAGACCGACGACTATGCGTCCGGCTGGCACGAGATCACCGCCGTGGGGACAACGGTAGGGGGACAGGCTTTGACGGCACGCACGTTGAGCTTCCAGTTCGTCTCCGCCGATGCTGCAGGGAAGAGTATGGTCAAACTCATTGTGCCGATCCTTGTGCTGGTGGTGATCGCGACCCTTGCGACAGGGGTTTTTCCGATGCTGAGTGGACGCAAAAAAGCAATGGCGTATGACTCTGCATCCTATACACCCGGTGAGCCACGCAACTACGGTATGTTGGGCGGTGCGGTATGTCCCAAATGCGGGCGTCCCTTTGGGATACACTTGTGGGGGCTTAACATTAGTCTTGTGGGCAAATTCGACCGTTGTCCGCATTGCGGTAAGTGGAGCCTGGTGCGTCGCGCCACCCGTGAGGCGTTGATCGAAGCCGAAGCTGCGGAGTACGCTGAAAACACGGCTGCTGCGCCCCGCCTTATCCTCGACGTCAAAGAAAAAGTGCGCGAGCAGCTCGACGACTCCCGTTTCACCGATCACGTTTAGGCAAAGTCTTGCTGTTTGCAGGGGGTTATGGATGACCACGACACTTGATCGTAACCGTATTCTTGTTTTTTTGGCGCTGGCTTTCGGTATTGCCTGGACCGGTGCGCTGTTGATTTATCTCACCGGTGGGTTGATTAACAGCCCTTTCACCTACTTGATCCTTACCGTTGTGTATATGGGTGCGCCAACCATTGCGCACGTACTGACGCGCGTCATCACTCACGAGGGTTGGGACGTTCTCTATCTGAAGCCCGGGTTGCGTCGGGAATGGCCCTATTGGGTTGCCGCGTGGCTGCTGCCCGGCATGCTGACCATCGTGGGGATGATTGTCTTTTTTGTGCTGTTCCCGCAGTATTACGACGCCGATTTGACGATGACAAAACAAATGCTCGAAACGCAACTCGCGGGGCAAGCTGCGGCGACCGGGCAGTCCGCGCAGGAGATCGATCCCTGGATTTTCGCTATCAATCAGACGGTTATGGCGTTGATTCTCGCCCCCTTGCTCAACGCATTTGCCACCTTCGGCGAGGAATTCGGCTGGCGCGCGTACCTGCAACCCAAGCTACAGCCTCTTGGTGGGCGCGCAATGATGCTGGCGATGGGTGTCATTTGGGGGGTGTGGCACTGGCCCCTCACTGCAATGGGGCACAACTACGGGCTGGATTATCCAGGCGCGCCGTGGGCCGGCATGTTGATGATGGTCTGGTTTACCTTGGTGCTGGGGACGCTACTCGGTTGGTTGACGCTGCGCGCAGGGAGTGTGTGGCCTGCCGTGATCGGGCATGCGGCGATCAACGGGATTGCGGCGCTGGGCTTGCTGTTCGCCAAGGGGCAGCCAAATCCGGTGCTGGGGCCGATGCCGGTGGGTTTGATCGGTTCGCTGGGCTTCGCTGTAGTGATGCTGGTACTGTTCGTGAAACCCGGCGCTTTCAAACCGTCCGTTACCGCCGTTGCGGTTGTACAACCCACGGAGCGTTGAGTATGGATAACCTCATTATCCTCGTATTTATGAGCATCGGCGCTCTTGTCTTTGTCGCTGGCGCATTGAAGATAGTTGCGCGGTTTCGGCAGCACATTGAGGCCGCGGGCGGTCTGGAAGGACTCAAAGCCATGCAACTTCGCATGATGGAGGAGCAGCCGGCGGCAGCAGTTCCGATCGTTACGCCTGTGGGGAGTGTCCGGTCTGCGCGTTTGATATGGCTGTTCTTTGCTTTCTCCGCCTTGTTGAGCTTTTGCCTGGGTGGGTTTTTCCAGTACCGCGCTATCCGCAACGCCAGGCTTTTGGAAAGTGAGGGGGTCACGACACGCGCGACGGTCACCGAGACGCACATTTCTGAGGATGATGACGGCGATGAGACTTACTATGTGACCTATAGCTTTGCCGCTCAGTCGCCGGACACTGGATCACAACAGGTGAAACGCAAGGAGAGCGTGCCCTACGAAGTGTTTAGGCAGGCTGAAGCAGACGGCAGAATCGACATCATTTACGCGGGCAGTGATCCCAAAGTGGCCCACATCATGGCGAACTACGAACCGGGCAGAGTGCGTTATGTGGCCATTCTTGTTGGCGGTATTCTGGGGGTGGTTGATGCGCTATTGTCGGTCCCGTTATACCGTCGTTTCCGAAACGCTGTGCGCCTGGACGGCGAGGGGATGCCGGTCACAACCGAAGTGCTTGATCTCTTTGCGATGTCGGATGAGAACGATACAACACACTACGTCGCCTATACCTCGCCGGACGGACAGAAGGTTCGCCACAGCATCAAGCCTGCGATTTACAAGCAATTGCACGTTGGTGACTTGATCAAGCTTGTGTATCTACCGGATGACCCGAAAGTCTTTCGTCCGGAGTGGGACTGAGGATTAGCCGCCGCCGACCGGTGGGAAAATGCCAACCTCGTCGCCGTTTTGCAAGCGATACATCTCGGCGCGCGCGCGCCCGTTGACGAACATCACCTTCACCTCGTTCGCGCGGATTTCCAGACGCGCCACGAGGTCGGCAAGCGTGCTGCCTTCGGGCAGTTCGACGACGAACACTTGACCGGCGAATACTTCCGGTTTGTAGCGTTGTAACGACGCGAACAACTTTACATTGACTTTCATACGAATACCTCGGTTCGTTGCCAGTACCGGCATCATAGCATGGAAACTAGAAATTAGAAATTAGAGCTAAAGGCTAGAATTGGAGGGAATATGGCTCAAGAAAATACTCACCCCAACGTGATCTGGATTTTCGGCGATCAACATCGCGCGCAGGCGACCGGCTATATGGGCGATCCCAACGCTCACACGCCCAATCTCGACCGGCTCGCGGCAGAGGGGTTGGCGTTCACGCGGGCGGTTTCTGGGTTCCCGCTGTGCTGTCCCTTTCGCGGCTCGCTACTCACCGGGCGCTATCCA
>JAKJAB010000192.1:0-6501 GCA_022707725.1 Chloroflexota bacterium
TCCGCCGCCGATAGTGGTGCTTGTGCAGCAGCTTGCGCACCACGGTCTTGCTCACCTGCACCTGCTTCTGCTGCGCCAACAAGTCGGCAATCTGCTGCGGCGTCAAATCCGTCCAGACCACTTGTTCATCCATCGGGTCTCCAGCCGTATGGTCTTGCAGCACCGCCAGGAATTGGGCGTCGATGTCCGGATAATGTTCCGCATACCCCTTCCGCCCCCCGCCCGCTTGGCGAATCCGCGGGTCGGGCTGCGGTTCTGGCGGCAAGGCGGCCAAATCAGCGATACCCCGGCTGATCGTCTTTTCACTACAACCCAGCACCCGCGCTATGTAGCTTTGCCCACCACGATCCAGTTTCAAAGCTTCGATGGCCGCATAGCGGCGGCGATCCTTCTCTGTCAAGGTCGCATAATACTTCCGCATAGTTTGTTCAATTTCAGGGCTGTAGGTTTGCATCGTCTGACTCCTCGCTTAGTTTTCACAGATTATCATTGACTCCCAAGCCTAATTCAGTTGATGCATAATGCAAGCGCCGATATGTAGACCTATCAGACAGTTGTTTAATTCTCGATCCCAAAGGCCCGAGTGAAAACGTTTGTATCAATGCTGTGTCGCGCAGGCGATACACGGATCGAACGCCCGCACCACCCGTCCTACCGCGCGCTCCAGCTCGAGGTTGGCCCGGTCTGGCGTGATGTACCGCTCGGCGGCGACGCGCAGCGCGCGCTCGATTGCCAGAACGTTGTGCACGGTGGGGATGACAAATTCTGCCTGCGCGATCAGGCTGTTCTCTATACGATAGTGGTGAATCAATGGCCCACGCGGCGCTTCGACGAGGCCGTAGCCTTCGCCGTCACGCGGAGTATAGGGGATGCGCGTTTCCGCGCCCTCAAGGGGACCGGCCAAAATCTCCATCGCGCGCTCGATAGCGTACACCAACTCGATGCCGCGCGCCAGGTCGTAGAGCAGGATGGCGTGCGCCGGTTGGCCGAACTCGCGATGGAAGCGTTGCAAATACTCGTTCGCACAGGGCGTGCCCAGGCTATCCACGAGGTTGGCCCGCGCCAGGCTGTTGGCCCGCAACACGTGGCCCTGGAAGCTGGTCTGGGCGGCGTAGCTGTACTCGGCTTCTTCCACCGTCAAAAAAACGCGGTACTCGCAGGCTGGGAACTGCGCGCAGACGTCGCCGCCCTCACAGCCCATCAACCGCAGGAAATCGCCATAGTAGTTGGGCCGTGTCCCGCTGACCGCCGTGAGGTAACAAGCGGGCGCGTCGTCGCCCCAGGTGCCCAGACGCGCGCTCAGCGCCAGCGAATAGCCCCAGTACGCGTCGAAGAGCGCGCACGCCACCAGCAGCGCATCCGCCAATTCAGACCGCATCGCAGCAGCGGCCTCCGCGCTGATGCCGCCCGTCACCCCGCCGACGACGGCCTTGACCGGGTGAATGAATTGCCCGCCCGCCAACGTGATGAGGTGCGTTCCCGCCTGCCGCACTTGCAACGCGCGCGCTGCCATGCCCGCGAGCGCATCGCCGTCCAATTCGGTCTCATTCACGTCGAAGATGCTGTCTACGCCCAGACGATCAGGCATGGTGAAGATGAAAAGCGATGTAGCCTGGTTCTGCAACAACTGGCCGAGCATCAACAGTTCGCGGATGGTGAGCGCCAACGGCGGCGGCGTGATGCCGTAGGCGTCTTCTAGCGCCTTGACCGAGGCGACGTGGTGCGCCGTCGAGCACACGCCGCAGATGCGCGGCACGATCACCGGCATTTGCCCGGCGGGCGCGCCTTTCACCAGGTATTCGAAACCACGAAACTCCGTCGCCTGGAATTTGGCGGACTGCACGATCCCATCGCGCACATCGACGACGACGCGCGCGTGCCCCTCAATACGACTGAGCGGAAAGGTCAATGTCATCATCTCACAGCACTTTCTCTTTGGGCCGCGGAAGGCGGTCGCCGCCGGCATAATCGGAGAATTGGAAGAGGAACATCGCCAACTGTGGGGAGCGCAATCCCTGCTCGATTTCTGACTCCGGCGCATCCGTCATCGAGGCGAAAACGCGCTTGATGCTTTTGAACCACACATCGGATTCTTTCTCGATGAAGACGTCGGATGGTCCACGGCAGCCCACGCACGGGTGGCCCGCGCGCGGACACGGAGCGCGACAGCCGCCGCGCGTCGAGGAGCCGACACAGAGATAGCCCTGGTTGATGAGACACACGTCAGGCAGCACTTCGCCCTGTTGGAAGCCGAGCAGGTGCGCCGGTTTCACGTCTTTGAGTTTCTGCCGCCCGCACTCCTGGCAGACCACCTTGCTGGCCTGAAAATCCCGCGGATTCGTGAGGACGGCCATAAACAGCTCCGCGGTCGGCGGGCAGCCAGGAACGTACAGGTCCACCGCGACGAAAGCGTCCACGGGATGGGATTTGGAGAGCAGCCGGGGGACGTGCGGACGGTCTCTTTCAGCCAGGAAGAGCGCGCGTACTTCGTCGCGGTCGCCCAGATTGGCGACGCCGCCGGAGATGGCGCACGTCCCCACGGCAACGACTTGCTGCGCGTTCTTCACCGCGCGACGCAGCTTGTAGAGGTCTTCATCAGTGCGCACGCCGCCGCTGATGAGCAACACATCCACCTCCGGCACATCTTCGGCGGAGACCACCAGCGGCATGTAGACGAGCTTGTATTGTGCCACCCAGGCTTCGGCGTTGAGGAGCGCTACTTCGCAGCCGGCGCACCCGGAGAGCTGCAACACGGCGAAACGTTTCATCGCGCCATCTACGCCCTGGCGATGAACTTCAATGTCAGTGTGGGCCAGGTCACAGACTTGGCCGTCTCCACAATCGTATCGGCCAACTGCCCGGTCTCGAGCCACTCTCTGGTGCGCTCATTAGGCGCTTCGACCGTTAAAACATCATTTTCTAGCTTAGCACCCACCGTGGACTCGAAAAACTTGAACTTGCTGCTGCGCATTTTGGAGCGCAACTCGTCCAAAATCGCCTCCCACAAATCGGACGCCGAAAGATCGTGCACATTCTTTTTGACAATCGGGACGCCCTCCTCGACTTCTGCTAGCTCCTCCGGCGCGAGCATACTGAGCGGCAGCGGCGGGACACCTTGCAAAAGCCGCTCCAGCACCGTCTTGAAGCGCGCGGGTGGCTCCAAATGCGTCATCAGGCGCCCGACCGCAATCCAATCGGCGACAGCATCCGCCCCATTATCGACCACCGCGCGACGCACCAATGCCAGATCGGCGGTCGCTCCCATCTCACGACCAAAGCCGAGTAAGGCTTGAAAGGCACTCTCCAGACCAGGACGCAAAGGGACAATCTTCTCAATCTTGTCCTCTGTTGGGGCAAGCGGTCTCAATTCGACCTCACGGTTCAGCACAAAGTCGGTGGCAGGTTCACCGGCCTGGCTCAACAGCAAATATCCAGCATCCACACATTCACGCAGCGCCTTGCCGATAAGGCCAGGCTCTTTGATGCCAGTTTTTTCCTCGAACTGCGCAGGCGTGATGTGGACGGGAATCGCCCGCCCGCTTTCCACATCGCCGCCCCACGTCTGACGCAGCGCCACACACAGCACTTTCCAGGCGTCGGACGACAGCGCCGGCATCACCCGGTCGAAGAGAACATTGCGGATGGCCGTAAATTCCTTGTAAGGATTAGCGAATAATTTCTCCCCCATAGTCTAACCTCCACAGCAGTTGATGAGACAACGAAGCGCTTGCGCGATCAGGTCGATGCGCCGCAAATCACCCTAAGTATACGGCACAATGAAAAAGCGGTCAATTGTCATCTGAATATGGTACAATACAGGCATCGTTGAGGTGATTGAGGAACAGTCTATGAAAAAGCTAGTTACAGATCGAAAATCACGCAAGGGCATCCTTGTTTTGACCATACTGCTCGGCATCGCTCTCACACTATGGGCGAGCGCAGTCGCTTCGGCTCCGGATACTGAGACACAACAGTCCGGGTTGGTCCTTGGGCGATTCGGATTTGGCTGGACGCGGAAGGTGTCCGATGTGCTGGCGCGTGGCTGGCCCGCCTATCTCAATGCCGGGTGGTATTGGGATTGGGGAGCGACGGGGGCAACGCAACTTCCCCCCCTCCAATATATGCAGACCGTCCGCGTCAAACCGGTGTTGAGCAATATGGTCCAGGTTGGCTATACTGCCACGCCCACCGGCACGGCGTTGCTTAACGCAATCGCCAATCAACCGGGAGCCATCTGGCTTATCGGTAACGAGCCGGACTGCAGCGCGATGGACAATATGCGTTCAGAGTGGTACGCGCGCGCTTATCACGACGTGTACCACTTCATCAAAGCCGCCGACCCCACGGCCAAAATCGCCGCCGGCAATATCGTGCAGCCCACGCGCCAGCGCTTTATGTACCTCGATAGCGTGTTGGCCACTTACCAGACAGAATACGGAGAGCCGCTCCCGGCGGATCTGTGGAGCATCCATAGCTACATCCTCTGTGAGAAATGTTACCCCTACAACATCCGCACTGAGCCTTTTGCCTGGGGTGCGTGTTGGGTTCCGGATTGGCCGAGTCGCACCGCCTCCGAACCGTACGCCACGTTCTATTCGGTGTACGATCACTGGGATATGAATATCTTCAAGACGCGCATCGAGACGTTCCGCCAGTGGATGTACGACAACGGCTATCGCAACCATCCTTTGATCATCCCCGAATATGGCGTTCTTTTTTACGAAAATCTGGTATACAAAAACCCGACTTACGACACCAAGAACCGGGAATTCATGTATGCCGGATTCGATTGGATGCTGTCCGCCCGCAGTCCCATCACCGGTTACCGCCCAGACGATGGGCGATTGGTCCAGGGATGGGCCTGGTTCAGTCTCGATCACGGGGATTATCCCGGCGGCTCGCTCTTCAATCCGCACACTTACCAGCCAACGGCCATAGGGCGGGATTTTGCCGCTTACACCGCACTCCTCACGCCAACCGCAGACTTATTGACGCTAGATGCCTATATCAGCATCCCCAACGGCGACTCAGGAACGTTAAGCGTTGAACCGGAAACGTCGGTCACGGCTACCGTCAACTTTACCGTTTCCAACAGCGGGGACATCGGCACGGAGGGATTGGTTGTCGTCAAGGTGGTCGGCAACTCGCCAGTCAGCCCCACATACTTTTCGGTTATCAATGGCATAACCATCGACCACCTGGGATGCTGCGGTGACTACGAAGTTGTCACACTCCCCTGGCCCAATTACATCGTCGGCGAGGACTACGATTTCTACCTTACCGCCCAGGAGATCGATTTACACGTCGATGACATCTGGGTGCCAGCCCTGGTCGACGTACCGACACCGGTCACCGTCACACTCTCGGCCACACTCGGCAATGGGGGCTACTCACAGGTAGAGGAGCCGCTAACGGTGACGTTCTACCACAACACCAGCATTCACATCCCCATTGGGGAAGTCGTGATCCCCGAACTGGGTTGCTGCGGCAATAAACAGACCGTGTCAGTGCCGTGGCCCGATCTTTCTGATGGCATTTACCCATATTGCGTCACAGCCGCCACCAGCCTCATCCAAACTGAACCGGTCTGCGCTTCTCTGTGGATCAACCCACCTTACCGATACTATCTGCCGATACTCATTGTGGAAGCAGAATAATTGCCCCTATCAACGCCTTCAACAAAACACAACCAGCGGCCACTTCGTCAAGTGGCCGCTGGCATCTGGAATGTCTCACTATCGCTACTCAACGACACCGGCAAGGTAGCAGTTGTCGTTCATTTTCACCAGCTTGAAGAACTTCCCATCGAATTCGAGCACGTTGAGCGCGCAAGTATCCTGACCCAGATACCAGAAACGCTCGTTGTCGAGGCCCAGGATGCCCAACAGGATCAAGCGGTTGACCACAGTGTGTGCCACAATCACCACCGTCTCTCCGCGATGGCGCTCGACGATCTCACCAAGCGCCCCCATTGCGCGGAGTCGTACCACCTGAAGTGTCTCCCCGCCGGGAATGGGAGCGTCGTGCGGCTGCGTGTACCACGTCTCCAGTGCCTTTTCCCAGCCTTGATCGCGGAGATCATCTGGGGTGTAGCCCTCCCAGGCGCCGTAGTCGATATCCAGTAAGCCGGGGTGAACGCGTTCATGCAGTTGCAACGGCTCCGCGATCTTCTCCGCAGTCTGGCGCGCCCGCTGGAGCGGGCTGCAATAGACAGCGGCGGGTGTCCAATGCGCAAGCACGTAGCGCGCCGTGATCTCAGCCTGCGCCAGACCGGTCTCGTCGAGTGGGATATTGGCGCGCCCGCGAAACCGTTCTTCGCGGTTCCAGGCTGTCTGCCCGTGGCGAACCAGGATTATCGTTGTCGTCAAGGATTCGATCATCGTTTCACCGGCGCCCGCAATTTTGCCCCACAGTTCACACACAGGCTTGCTTCTGGATCGTTGAGGAAACCGCAGCGCGCACACACCACCGGCTGCACTTCGGCCAGCGGTGCGCCACATG
>JAKJAB010000192.1:6563-6792 GCA_022707725.1 Chloroflexota bacterium
CCACCGTTTGAAACGCCGCCGCCGTCCCCAATCCACTGCCTCGGCTCTGGCAATATGCATCGACCGCTTTCCAGATCTCCGTGCGCAGTCCTAGCCAGCGCACGTTGCGGGCGACGTTGTCCAATTCATTCACCAGCCGCAGCGGATTACGCCAACCCTGCAATCCCGTTCGCGCCAGGTCCGCGGCCACGCCGAGTATCTGCTGCTCGCTCACCGCCACCGTCACGCC
>JAKJAB010000193.1 GCA_022707725.1 Chloroflexota bacterium
AGTCGGCCACCTTCGCCGCCACAGCGCGCGCGATTCTGGGCGAAGGTCGCGTCACGCTCGACCTCTTCCCCGGCGCGCGCCACGGCGATCCCGCCTTCGGCGCGCCGGAGAACGTGGCGCAGGTGTTGGATTTCCTGGATGGCGTTTTGAACTCTTGACGAATGTGATTGGAGCAGTTTATCTTCTACGTGATGTGCCCCGTCAAAGCGCCGGAAGAGAAACGCCTTGCCGTAGCTGAATTTATCGCTCGCGCCAACTACGGCCTGCGCATCGGCAACTTCGAGCTGGACTTCAGCGACGGCGAAGTGCGCTACAAAAGCAGTCTCGATTTTGAGGGCGTGCTCCTGGAGCCGCAGTTGATTCGCAACGCGATTTACCCCGCTGCGCAGACGATGAACCATTACCTGCCGGGCCTGATGGGCATCATTTACGCGAACAAGACGCCGGAAGAGGCCGTTGCGGAAATCGAAGGATAACCGTTGGCGAGATTCCGGACGCGGACTCCCGCCGACGTTTAAGCCCGGACCTCTTGCGCGCTGGTCAGCGCGGCGAGTTCCTTGACGAAGCGGTTGAAGCCGGCGACGTAGCTGTCGAGATAATCTTGCGCCAGCTTGTCGGCGAGTGCGGCGGCGTCCGCAGCGTAGAGCAGCGACACGAAAGGCCGGAAATCGCGCAGGCTGATGTGCATTACGCCGGCGTCGTCGGTGAGGATGCCCCGCACCAGCTCCTTGGTCGCGCTGTCGTCTTTGGCGCTCGTAAAACGACGCGGGCTGGTGTGCGGCGCAACGCGCCCCAGGTTGGAAAATACCTCGCTGCCCTTGATGACCTCGTTCAAAACGCCGATGTGCTGCGGAATCTGGTCCAGGATGTGCTGGATGGACGGCGGAAGGTGGCCTAGCAGGCGCAACGTGGCAGTGTTGAAACTCTCACCGCGCATCGTGATGGCCTTCAGCGTATCCAGAAACTCGCCAAAGGCTTTGAGGTGCGCTAGAAGCCGTCGCCGCGCTTCGTCGAACGTGCGCCAGGACGCTTCATCTTCCTTGCGACCGTAGTCTGCGTAATGCTTTTGGACTTCGGCCAACAGCGGGACGATGGCCGGGAGCGGGTTGCGGTAGGTGGTGGGGAACAGCCGCGCTTTCGGCGTCACGTTGCTGGCGTCCATCGGAATGAGCAGCGCGGGGTTGGTCTCGCGGTCGTGGGTCAGCGTTTGGTCGATGCTGTCTTGAAGGGCCCGGTAGCGCTTGACGCCGAGCTGTTTCCGCAGCATCCTCAGTTCCCGTTGGATAGGGGTAGAGATGGTATAACTGACCGCGTGGAACGCCCGGTAGAGCAACAGCAAATCGTTGACGGTCAGCCGGACGCCCCGCTGCTCCAGCCATTGCCGCAGACGCGCCAACTCCTTGGCGTCGATAGCGGAAGATTCGGCGGCGGCCTCATACGTGGGCGCGCTTCTGCCGGCCTGAGCGACGATTTTGGGGGTGCTGTGCAGCTCCAGCGCTGTGACCTCGCCGGCGTGACCGCCCTGAATCAAGCTGTAGGCGGCTGTGGCATCAGCCGTTTCGACGTTGTAAATCTCTTCAGGGCTGTTGCCTCAGAGCAGGCTGTTGATCAAAGTGACGATACAAGCGGTACTATTATAAATACCGCCGCCGTCTTGCCCGGCGTGATTGCTGCTCATGGTGACGTTCATCAGTGAGGGGAGGCTGTGATACTCGTTGTATAGGGCGCCGCCATAGAAGCCGGCATAGTTGCCGCTGAACAACACATTGGTCAACGTTGGGTGGCTTGCCAGATTGTGCAAGCCGCCTCCGTATGAGGAAGCACTGTTGCCACGGAAGATAACGTTGACCAAGACGGGATGACTGCTTTGATTGAGCATCCCCGCGCCGTTGTACTGTGTGTGATTACTCTCGAACAACACGTCAGTCAACTCGGGCGTACCGTATGTGCTCGCCATCCCGCCGCCATCGCCGCCCCAGTTTCCGCGAAAGGCAACCTGATCTAGCAGTGGATTACCCCCCTCGTCGTTCTCGCCGTAGCGGTTCATCAGGCCGCCGCCTTGCCGGATCGCGAAGTTGCCGCTGAACACCAAGTGGCGCAAAGTAGGATTACCGGCAATATTGAGCATCCCACCGCCATCGACCTCATCATTGACCAGGTCCCAAAGGTCGGCCTTGCCTGCGGTGATCACAAAACCATCCAAAACGGTCGCGCGCGTCACACTGTTACTCGTTACGACGTGATAGGCGTTGTCGCCGTTGATATTGGCGGTGTCCATCACCACTCCGTGGACATCGGTGAAGTCGTCCCCGTCCAGATCACCGCTCAGAACGGTGGGGTGGATCTCCCAATTTCTTTCGCTCAACTGCGTCTCGGCGCTGGTAAAGCCGCCGCAAAGCTCCACGCCGTCTTGCAATCGAAAGGTCGCTTCTCGTCCCACAACGTTCGTGGGTGTATAGACACCGGTCGCTACCTAAATCTGGTCGCCGCTCGCGGCGACAGCCAACGCCGATTGTAGGCTTGTGAAAGCATTCAGCCACGAGACGCCGTTGTTCGCGCCGGCGGCCGCGTGATTGACGTAGATAATCCGCGCAGCGGTCAGTGTGTCTGGTTGTGCCGGCAAGGCTGCGAGCGCGCGTGAGCCGGGTGTAAGCACAATTGTGAATAACAACGACAGCGCCAGAACTTTGTCGATAAATCGTTCGATCATTGTTTGTCTCCAGGAAAACTGGTAATTATTGTAGCGCCCATCCTTCGATTACTTCAGGACAAGCGGCAGGTAGACACGGCGGGTCTCGCCCAGCACGGCGAAAAGCGAGAGGTGATCGACTTGTGCGGTCATACGTTGTTGTGCGGTGTCCACGGTGCTGGTGATCCCTGCCTGTGACCAGGCCGCGCCGCTCTCGTCCCACCACCAGAGCGCCAGCGTGCCAGGAATGAGCGGACCCTTGGTCAGCGGTTCGATGGTAAGGGTGAAGTGTGTTCCTGGTGCGAGCTGCGCCAGTTGCCCGGTGCTGCTGTATATGGCGGTGACGTCAAAGGCCAGCCCATTACTGGCCAATTCGCCGGTAGCCGGAAGCGTATTTAGCGAGCATGGACTATGAACCAGGATAACTGTCTCGGTAAACGCGCCAGATGGGAAGATGTAAGATACGCCATCAGCAGGCGCGTGCATTTCACCGCCGTTGACTGGATCAATGTAAGCGCTAACGAGCGATTGTAACTGGTAGCTTCCCAAACTTGAACGCGGTGCGCCCTCGATCGCGATGAAATTACCACCGATGAGCATCTGTTCGCCTGGCCCTACAGCGATGGTATGCACCGCGCCGTTGACGAAAGCCTGGCGCGCCCCTTCGACGCTGGAAGTAAATGTGGGCTGCCGTGCGCCGCCGGGCAGAAGATGAAAAAGGTTATTGTAGATCTTGCCATCCACAATGGCCTGAAGACTACCACCGACGAGGATGGAGTTGTCGGGCAGGAGTGTCAAGACGCGCGCGGCGCCGCCATTATCCTTGAAAAATGCCGCGAAGGTGGGATCCAGCGCGCCATTTGGCTGCAAGCGCGCTAATTGGTAATAGCTAGCCACGCCGTCCGTAGTTGAAAAGCTTCCCCCTACCAGTATCTGTTCACCTTGCTGCGCCAACGCATAAATCGTCACCGGCGTATGCACCGGATTGCGGGTTCCGAAAACCGGCGGGACAAAGCTGGCATCCACTGCGCCGTTGGCCTGCAAACGTACGATCGCGCTGCGCCCTTCGTTGTTATAATTGCTGAATTTCCCCGCGACGACAATCTGATCATTGGCTTGCACCAGGATGGTATGGATGCGGCCCGGCGTGCCATCGGCTTCGACGTATCCACTTAAACCCTCGCCCGGATCGAAGGTCGTATCCAGTTGTCCATCTGGCAACAAGCGCATAATGCCGTGGAAATTACCCATCCCTCCTCCGCCCACAAGGATCTTGCCAGCCGCATCCAATGCCAGCACGGGGAGGGAAACGGCGATGCGCGGAAAGGCAAGTAAAGCGCCCTGGGGACTCAGCCGCACCAGGGTTTGGCCTGTCAAGTCTTGATCGGTGTAATTATCCGTAAAGTCGCCGCCAAGCAGAAAAGAGCCATCGTCCAGAAGCACACCACTATTCAAGGTATTGCTGGGGCGGCGGAATGGCGGAATGAAGGTAGTATCCAATACTCCCGCCGAGTTTATCCGGGCAGCAGCGATGTGGGGCGCACCGTTGACCAGGCTGAAATTGCCCAGCGCCATCCAATTGCCATCAGCGAGCGGCAGAATGGTGCGCACCTTGCCTGTACTGGCGACAATGGGTTGGAAATCGGATACAATTTGCAGGGTTGGGGAGAACGCAATGAGGCTGTGGCGATAAGTGACAGGTTGGTCCTCATATATGATCAGGTTGCGGAAACATCCCCCCGCCACCACTTGCCCGTCGGCGCGTTGCGCTAAGGACAACACCTCTGTAGGTTTACCATCGAAACTGATGGCGCTCACCAGCACCCCGGCGCTATCAATACGCGCCAGGCGCGCATCGTGATACATTGGCCAGTTCTTGAAGATAATGCTTGTGTACCAGCCGCCGACAATGATCGAATTGTCGGGAAGGACCAGCACGCTTTTGACTTCATAAAACATATAGGTTGTCAAAGCGTCCAGATCGCCGCCGGGCTGTACCCGCGCCAGGTTCGTGCGCCCCTGGCCGTTGACGGTAGTGAAGGCGCCGCCCAAAAGGATAGCCCCGTCGGATTGTACGGCCACGGTATTGACAACATCATTAGCACTCACGTTAAAACTCACATCCCGCGAGCCGTCGGCGTTTAGGCGAGCGATCCGCGCCGCCGCCACACCGGCGAAGGCGGTAAATGCCCCGCCGATGATAATTTTTCCATCCGTCTGCCGGGCCAGCGTCAACACCGTGTCATTCGCTCCAGCGCCGGGATCGAAGGTCGTGTCTACGCTGCCATCAACGTTGAGTCGCGCGATCCTCTGGCGTGGGCTACCCAGAATTTGCGTGAACGCGCCGCCGATGAGAATGCGACCGTCTGGCTGTACTAGAATAGCGTGGACGGTGGAATCCAGACCACCGCTGGTATAATTCCCGGCAAAGAAAGCCTCATCCAACGTACCATCAGAATTGAGCCGCGCCAGGCAGTAGCGAAAACGACCATCAGCCCCCATCAAATTGAAGGCGCCTCCCACCAGAATCTTGCCATCCGGCAGCAAAGCTACCGCGTAGAAGTCCGGCGTAGGCACGATTCCCAACGCGGAGAGCGCAAAGGTGAGATCCAGCGAGCCATCGGGATTGAGCCGCGCGATATTTCGATATGCCTGCCCATTGACCGTATCGAAGGCGCCCGCGATGATGATTTTATTATCCGGCTGGATGGCCAGCGCACGCACAGTACCTTCCACCTCGAAGCGCGGGGCAAAGGCTGGATCGAGCACTGGTAACAAGACGGCAGGCTCGTTTGTGGCAGACTCGGACAGCGCCGTAGAGGCTGGCGCTGCGCGCAACGTTTCGGCTACTGCGCGCGGCGAGGGCGTTTGCGCTATGAATGAAAACAATCCCGCCAGCAAACACAACACCAGCGATGCCCTGAGAGTTTTGTTGTTCATCATATCTCCTCCAAGCTATTGTGGCCTACCGCTGCACCAATGGTAGGCAAATTTTGTACCGCCCTTCGCCGAAAAGGGCAAAGTGACTCAGGTGGCACACGGGCACAGCCAGGCTATTGCCCGGCAGATCACGGGTATATACGCCTGGCGGGGTGCAGGTCTGAGCGACATCGCGCCAGGTATTCGCCGCCGTGTCCCAATAGTACAGCGTCAATGTTTCCTCCCATAAGCCATTGACCATCGAATCCGGGTAACTCACAGTTATCGTCGCCGGTTGCAGGAAGGTGAATTTTGGCAACAACGTTGTATCCTGGTAAGCCTCCAAATCGAAAAACGGCCCGGTCGCCAGCATCCCGCCTGGTCCGGCAAAAAGCGGAGATTCGTGCTCGGAAAAGACCAGCGACACTGTCTCGCTGACCGCGCCCGTTGGGATGTTGATTGTCGTGGTGATCTGGCGCGGCGCGTCTGTGTAAACCAACAGGCCGCCTGCCGCCGGCGTCAGCGTGGTGTACGCGCCCTGCCATTCGTATGCTCCCATATCCACTCTGTCGCCTGCGATTCGCCGCTTGCCGTCCAGGTCCAAGGTAACGGTAACGCTAACGTTCGTGCCCGCTTCGATTGCAGGCGACGGCGGGCGCAAATGGTAATCGCCCGCCGTTGTAGGAGCGGCGTTAGCATCTACCGGCGTGACAAAGCGGGGGTCGGCATCACGATTGTTGCCGCCATCTACGCCCAACGTGATATCCCAGGCGGCGCCGCTGCCGCCGCTGCCCTGGATCAGGCTATTGCGAATGTGCGCATAGGTACTCCCACCACTGGCGAACTGCTGGCCCGATTCCGCCGTGTTGCCCCACAAAATGCTGTTGACCAGCGTGATATAGCTGGTGGGCCAGGCATTACTCAATCCGCCGCCCCGTCGGGTAGCCCGATTGCCGCTAAAGGTGACATTGATTAGTTTAGGCTGAGCGGCGTGATTATCCATTCCGCCGCCATCACAGGCGACGTTCCCACTGAATAACACATTCATCAGCACAGTATCAGCACCCTCATTCCATAATCCGCCTCCAAAACTGTCTGCTATATTTCCCTGAAAAACAATGTTTTGCAAGCTGGGACGGCCATACCAGATAGACAACCCACCCCCCTGCGTGG
>JAKJAB010000194.1 GCA_022707725.1 Chloroflexota bacterium
GATCTCCAACGTCGGTGAGGTGTTGGAAATGATTACCCGGGGACGGGATGCGATGTTGTCCATCCGCAACTTTGGTGAAAAGTCACTGGATGAGTTGATTCTCCAACTAAAAATCAAGGGGTTCTGGACGGACGCGGCTGAAGAACTGGAAGCCGTGGAGATCGCCTGAACGCAAAGCTAGGAGGTTGAGGTATGCGACATCGTGTCGCGGGTAAGAAATTAAGTCGCTCGGTGGGCCATCGGACTGCCCTGCGTCGCAACCTGGTGACGGAGTTGTTCCGCCACGACGCCATTCGTACGACCCGCACGAAGGCTGAAGCGATTCGTGGGCAGGCTGAGAAGCTGATAACGTTGGCCAAGCGGGGCCTGGCTGCTGGAGAGACGGATCCCGCTAAGGTAGTACACGCGCGCCGTTTGGCGGCTGCGCGACTCAATGACCCTGCCGTCGTGCAGAAACTGTTCAGTGAAATTGCGCCCCAGTTCCAGGATCGACCTGGCGGTTACACGCAAATGTTCAATCTGGGTTTGCGCAGGGGCGATGCTGCCCAAATGGTTCTTTTAAAACTGGTCGAAGATTAGGCTGGGCGTGTGACGCCGTCCATACGCGGCGTCGAGGGTGGAGTGTGAGGTGCGTGTCAGAGCCGTCGTAGCCTACGATGGCACAGGATATGGGGGCTTTCAGCGGCAAAAAAACGCTCCCAGTATCCAGGCGGAACTCGAGCGGGCGCTGGAGAAGGTCACGCAGACACCGTGTCCCGTTTTGGCCTCTGGTCGCACCGATGCCGGCGTGCACGCGGAGGGGCAGGTCATCGCTTTCGATACAGCCTGGCAGCATCCACTGTCCGACCTGCAACGGGCGCTGAACGCGGTGCTGCCCTCACAGATCGCGGTGCTGCAGATGGAGGTCGCTACGCCGACCTTTCATCCGCGGTACGACGCGCTGCGGCGCGCTTACCGGTACACGCTCTATCGCGGGGCAGTGCGGCATCCGTTGGCGGCGCGTTACAGTTTGCACGTCGGACACACATTGAACCTGGAGGCCATGCAGGCTGCGGCCTCAATGTTGGTGGGGAAGCACGACTTTGCCGCCTTCGGGTCGCCACCGGTCGGGGAAAACACAGTGCGCGAAGTCTACGGCGCAACGTGGATTCCACAGGATACGTGGTTGTATTTCGACATCGAAGCCAACGCGTTCTTGTACCGGATGGTGCGGATGCTGGTGGGTTCCCTGCTGCGGGTGGGCTATGATGTGCTGTCGCCGGAGGCATTTGGCGAAATCCTGGGCCGACGTGAGCGGCGCAAAGCCGGTCCGGCGGTAGCGCCGCAGGGACTATGTCTCAGGTATGTCTCCTATGCAGCGGAGACCTGATTGATCAAGAAGCTTTTTATCTGGGTTAGGGGTGAGAAAAAGTGAAACAAGCGAGAATTCATAAAACCTTTGTCGCCAAGCCGGCGGACATCGAACGAGATTGGTACGTCGTCGACGCGACCGACTTGACCCTGGGCCGGTTGGCAACGCAAGTGGCGAGTGTACTGCGTGGCAAGCACAAGCCGCAGTATACGCCGTATGAGGATGTCGGTGATTTCGTCGTCGTGATCAATGCGGAAAAAGTTCATGTGACAGGGCGGAAGCTGGATCAGAAGATGTATTATCGTCACACTGGTTATCCCGGCGGCATCAAGTCGATCAGCCTGCGCAAACAAATGCAGAAGCATCCTGAGCGCGTCATCGAACACGCGGTCAAAGGGATGCTGCCGCGTGGCCCGTTGGGTCGCCGCCAGTTCAAAAAGCTCAAGGTCTATACCGGCCCTGAGCATCCACATCAGGCTCAGTTGCCTAAGCCAATGCCAATTGCCGAAATGGCTGAGAAGGAGTAGCTTTTATGTATTACGAAGGAATCGGACGTAGAAAGACGGCGACGGCGCGCGTGCGCTTGCACTCGGATGGTACTGGGCAGTTGATGGTGAATGGGCAGCCCTATCAAGAGTATTTCCGTCGTGATGTGGATTGGAACAACGTGATGATGCCCTTGAAACTCACCCGTACCGAAGCTCAATTCGATGTCACCGTGCTGGTGGAGGGGGGCGGAGTTACCGGGCAGTCTGAAGCTGTGTGCATGGGCATTTCGCGCGCACTTCTCAAGGTCGATCCTGAGTTTCGCACCCTGCTGCGCAAAGCGGGCATTTTGACCCGCGACGCGCGGGAGAAAGAGCGCAAAAAGCCAGGTCTCAAGCGGGCGCGCAAGGCTC
This sequence comes from Chloroflexota bacterium, assembly GCA_022707725.1. Classification (GTDB taxonomy): domain Bacteria; phylum Chloroflexota; class Anaerolineae; order B4-G1; family SLSP01; genus DSWT01. Next base: position 2,251 of record JAKJAB010000194.1, read on the forward strand.
CACAATACACGAAACGTTAGTCGCGCGCAATTTGCTGGCGTAGTTTGGATGTGGCAGGTAGGCAATCCCCAGATTGCCTACCTGTTTGTTGTAAGCCGTATAAGCGAGGAAAAATGTCCCATATCACGATTGTTGGTTTAGGCCCCGGCGCTTTCGATCAATTGACCCAGGAAGCGCTTACCACACTGTCTCAGGCATCCGAGGTGTGGCTGCGCACGGCGCGCCATCCGGTCGTTCCGCATCTCCCTGCCGGCCCGGCGATTCGCTCATTCGACAGCCTCTACGAGGAGGCGCGGACGTTCGAGGAAGTGTATGCCACCATCGCGCAGCGTCTGCTGGCCCTGGGCGAGCGTCCTGAGGGTGTCGTGTATGCTGTGCCCGGTCATCCCCTCGTCGGTGAGTCGACGGTCACGCAAATCCTGAAAGCTGCGCGCGAGGCCGGCATTCCCACGCGCGTCATCCCCGGCCTGAGCTTCATCGAACCGACGTTGACGGCCCTAGGCCTGGATGCGCTGGACGGTCTGCAAATCGCGGATGCGCTCGATGTGATCGGGTCGTATTACCCGATTCTGAACCCTGACAGGCCGGCCCTGATCGCGCAGGTCTACAGCCGTTCCGTAGCCTCAGATCTGAAGCTCGTGTTGATGAATCTCTATCCCGACGAGCACCAGACCGCCTTGGTTGACGCGGCAGGGACAGCGGCAGAAACGGTGGTGTGGGGACCGCTTTATGAGATCGATCACCGGGACCACACCCCGCTGACTTCACTCTACGTCGCGCCGTTGCCCCAGATTGGTGGCTTCGAGCATCTGCTGGAGACGGTGGCGCATTTGCGCAGCCCTGAAGGCTGTCCCTGGGATCGCGAACAGACGCACGCGAGTCTGCGTGAAACCTTGTTGGAGGAAACCTACGAAGTCCTGGAAGCCCTGGACAGGGAAGATGACGATGCGCTCTGCGAGGAATTGGGGGATTTGCTCTTGCAGGTGGTGATGCACGCGCAGATTGCCGGAGAAGAGGGCGTGTTCCAGATGGCGGACGTGATTGCCCACATCGACGCCAAACTGAAGCGCCGCCACCCGCACGTGTGGGGCGCGGTGCAGGTCGCCGACGCGCACGAAGTCATCGTCAACTGGGAAGCGATCAAGCGCGAGGAGCGCGAGAACAAGGGTGAGGCGCGTGCGGAAAAGTCCCGTTTCTTGCTGGATGGCGTTCCCAAGACGTTGCCGGCGCTGGCGCAGGCGCACGCTTACAGCAGTCGCGCGGCGCGAGTAGGTTTGGATATGATTGAAATCGCTGCTGGCGTGGCGCACATCCAGCAGGCGGTGGGGACATTCCTCCAGGCGCATGCTGCTGAAGAGCGCGGTGTGGCGCTGGGTGAGGCGCTGTTTGCGATTGTCCAATGCGCCGGTCGTCTGGAACTCGATCCTGAGGCCGTGCTGCGGGAGGCCAACACGCACTTTGCTCGACGTATGCGTTACGTGGAGCAAGCAGCCCGTGAAAGGGGGGTGCCGCTGGTTGCGTTGGATGCGGCAGAACGTCTCCGACTCTGGCGCGAGACGGACGGCTCAAAGTAAGTCAAACTCCCGGTTTAGGCCGGGAGTTTTGTATGCGAGCGGCAGAACAGAGGGGTTTTACGCCAGATAGGGCTGCAATTCCTGGATAAGCGCAGCTTTGGCGCGATTGCCGACCAGCCGCGCCACCTCTTGACCATTCTTGAAGATGATCATGGTAGGGATGTTCATCACACCGTAGTGGGTCGCCAGTGCGGATTCCTCTTGCACGTTGACTTTGACGATTTTAAGGTGCCCTTCCAGGTCTACGGCGACTTCCTCCAGCGTGGGGCCTAATTTCCGGCAGGGGGGACACCACTCCGCCCAAAAATCCACCAGGACCGGCAGTGTCGCTTGTGTGACCTCGGCGCCGAAACTTTGTTCGTCTGCGTGCGTTACATTTCCCATTCCATTCACCTCCGTTTGGTATAACTTATCAGTTTTTGCACGTGCATTTCGGTGGTCGACGTATGATCTCGCGCTGCGGCGCGAGCGTTTGCTTGAACCGGCTGTGATTATCGCACGGCTGAACACATTGTCAAGAACAGATTTGACCTGGCTGGTTTGTTGACTCCGTAAGAGAATCGTCAGATTAAAGAGGTTGCCAATTATTTTTTCTTATGTTATAATAAGCTTGTTGGCGGTTTAAGATCGTCACAAGGCTTGTGATTATGGAAAATACACAAGAGAGTAGTTTACAAGAGGTAGACAGTTCGCGCCCGCAGCGGAGTATCTCCGGTCTCGTTGGGCGAATGATAGGCAGTACGACAGCGATAGTTTGGCGATGGGGCAATGATCGCCGAGCTGTCGCTGCTTTTGTTGGCCGCTATAGCGCCCACATGTCCATTCTGATGTTGGCGCTGCTGATTGGACTGGCCGGACGTCTTGCGCTGGCACCGATCAGTGTGGCGGTGACGCCTGAGGCGGGCGTGATGTCTTTGCCGGTTGCGGCTGAACCTGAGGCGACGCCGACTGCTTCGGTGACGGAGACAACGCCGGTATGGCAGAATGCCAATCAAGTCGCGCACGCAGTCTTCAGAATGGCGCAGCCGCGTACCGATATCCCCGAACGGGTGCGTCTGGAAGTCATCACCTACACCGTTCAATCTGGCGATAATATCTTCCTCATTGCTGAACGCTTCAAACTATCGCCCTATTCAATCGCCTGGGCTAATATGGAACCCTTGCAAGGCGCCCCGTGGATGATTCAGCCGGGCCTTACGCTCTTTATTCCTCCTGTTGATGGCGCTTATCACACGGTGATGGTGGGCGAAACCCTCGACAGTATTGCCGAGTTGTATGAGGTACAGGTATCCACCCTCGACAATGTGTGGAACAAGCTACAGCCAGGCGTCGCTCTCTACGAAGGTCAACAGTTGGTGATCCCCGGTGGGGTGGGTGAGGATGTGGAATGGGAAGCTCCGCCTCCCCCGCCGACTGCGCCGGGTGTGTACGCGGCAGCCGTCAGTTGGGGGGCGTGTGGGGACGTGTCCGTCAGTGGCCCCGGCGCTACGGGGTGGTTCATTTTGCCAACCGGCTCGACTGCCGTTTCCGGCTGGTATTTCAACGATGCGCGTAAGCCAGGGCATCAGGGCCTGGATTACAGGTGTCGTATGGGCGATCCAATTTATGCCGCTGACAATGGCGTGGTGGTGTTCGCCGGATGGGGCGGCGGCTACGGCAATCTGGTGCGGGTACGGCACGGCAATGGCTATGAGACGTACTACGCGCACTTCAGCGCCTTTGAGGTGGGTTGTGGACAGGCGGTGTATCAGGGCCAGGTCCTCGGATATTGCGGCTCCACCGGCTGGTCGACTGGCCCGCACCTGCACTACGAGATCCGCCTCAACGGTGTTCCTCAGAATCCCCAACTTTTTGAATGAGTATGTCCGCCAAACCCACCCAACAAGATAACCTTGCCTGGCATCTCCCGCCCTTGATTCGTTTTTGCACGCACTTCGCCGTGTGGGTGTGGCGCTGGCGCGACGACCACGAAGCGCAGCGTCCCGTCCTGGGCCGGATGGCGTCACATGTTGCGCTCGCGTTGATCCTGGTGCTGTTTGTCGTCCTGGGCAGCATGCGATTCGATTTTGTCGTCTCTGCTTCCCAGGCCGCAAGTGACTTTGCTTCCAGGAATATGAGCGCCAACACTGACGCACTCAGCACATCCGCGCCGCGCTCATACTACCGCGGCGGCGGAAACACGGGCATCACTCGCCAGGTTGAAGCGCACACGGCCATCCCCGATCGCCCACGTCTGGAGATCATCACCTACGCAGTTCAGCCGGGCGATACGGCTGAGTTGATCGCGCAATCGTTTGGCCTGCAGCCGACGACGTTGATGTGGTCGAATCCCGAGATGGAGAAAATGCCCGATCTCCTGCAGGTCGGGCAAATCTTGACGATTCTGCCCCTCGACGGCGTCTACCACACGGTCGTTGTCAGCGATACGTTTGAGTCTCTGGCCGAGAAGTACAAAGTCACCGCCGAGGCCATTGCGACTTGCCCTTTCAATACGATTCCGGCAGGCGGCCAGTTGGTCGAGGGCGACAAACTGATCGTCCCTGGCGGGACCAAACCGTATGTGGCGCGCGAGGTGACATCGTATCAGGGGCCGGTGGACACCGACGTGACCGGTGCGGGTATTTTCTACTGGCCAGCAGCGGGTGTTCTGACGCAGGGGTATTGGTACGGTCACCGTGCCATTGACATCGGCGGATCGGTGGGATCAGCGATTGTGGCCTCGGATGGCGGCTATGTGAGTTTCGCCGGCTGGACGGATATTGGGTATGGCTATCTGGTCGTGCTGGATCACGCCAATGGCTTCCAAACCTATTACGCGCACCTGAGCCGTATTTTCGTCGTCGAAGGCGAAACGGTATACGCGGGTGAGGTCATCGGCGCGATGGGGAGCACTGGGAATTCCACCGGACCGCACCTGCACTATGAAATCCG
>JAKJAB010000195.1 GCA_022707725.1 Chloroflexota bacterium
CAACGGGTGCTGGTGGCGACCGATTGCTTGAGCGAGGGCATCAACCTGCAAGAGCACTTCACCGCCGTCATCCACTACGACCTTTCCTGGAATCCCACCCGCCACGAGCAGCGTGAAGGCCGTGTGGATCGCTACGGGCAAGCCGCTCCCACGGTGCGCACGATCACGTACTACGGAACCGACAATCAGATTGACGGGCTGGTGCTGGATGTTCTGCTGCGCAAGCACAAGACCATCCGCAGCTCGTTGGGGATTTCGGTGCCGATTCCGGCGAATACCGGCGAGGTGGTGCAGGCGTTGATGCAAGGGTTGCTGCTGCGCGGCGGCCAGGCCGCGACGGACGGGCGGCAGTTGTCGCTGTTCGACGTGAGTGGCGACATCTACAAGGAACTGCACGCCAAGTGGGACAATGTGACGGCGCGCGAGAAGCAATCGCGCACGCTCTTTGCGCAGCGAACGCTGCGGGTGGAAGAAGTGGCCCGCGAGTGGGACGCGGTCCGGGCGGCCATCGGCGCAGGCGTGGACGTGGGGCATTTCGTGGAGACGGTGGTGCGCCTCCACGGCGGAACCGTGAGCCACAAGCCGCGCCACGTTGACGTCGCTCTGCCCAACCATGCGGCGCTGCGGGAGGCGGTGGGCGACGGCGATAGCGATAGCTTCGCCGCCTGCTTCGAGTTGCCTGCGCCGGAAGGCGCGCGCTATCTCACGCGCACCCATCCCGTGGTAGAAGGGTTGGCGACTTATGTAATGGAAACGGCGCTTGACCCGTTAGGCCCCCCCTCAGTCCCCCCCGGTGGGGGGGAAGTAAGGGGGGGGAGTGTGGCCCGGCGCAGCGGCGTCATTCGCACGCGAGCGGTTGCCACGCGCACGACGTTGTTGCTTCTGCGCCTGCGCTATCATCTTGTGACGCAGCGGGACGGGCAAATGGTGGAGCTGCTGGCGGAGGATTGCCAGACGGTGGGCTTCACCGGCGCGCCGGAGACGGCGCAATGGCTCGCACCGGACGAGGTGGAGGTGTTGTTGAACGCCGAACCCGCGGCCAACATCGCCACGCAGCAAGCCACGACGTTCTTGCAACGTGCGCTGGACGGCCTCGATGCCTTGCGTCCGCATCTGGACGACGTCGCGCGCGAACGAGGCGCGGACTTGTTGACGGCGCACCAGCGCGTGCGAACGGCAGCCCGCATCAAGGGTATGCGCGTAGACGTGCGTCCGCATCTCCCGCCGGATGTGCTGGGCGTGTATGTGTTGCTGCCGGCGGGATAATGAAATGATGAATCCAGTAAGTCTGGCAGAAACCGACTTGGCCGCTATGATGACAGTGATTGATGCCTTTGATGCCCTGCATCTGCAACATCAAGGCAAACGATTTGAAGCGATGCAGCAAGCCCTGATCGCTTTTGAGGCACAAAGAAGCCTTCAGCGTCATGCGGTGGGGTTCAATACTTTCTCATTGCTCGATGTGGGGACAGATGAGGTAAGACATAGTGCATTCCTGGCCTGGCTACTGGATGCCGACGCCGGACATGCACAGGGCGACTTGTTCATCAAGGCTTTTCTCGCGACGTGTCGCCCGGCTATTGACTTGGTGCTGCCAGCGCATTATCACGTGCAAACCGAGTTCGCCGGAGTCGAATCTATCGTTGACATTGTGGTGTATCAGGCCGGTACATTTCTACTCTATATTGAAAACAAAACGGTAAGTCCGGCCATGCCCGATCAACACGACCGCGAGTTTAGGGATATGCGCCGTCTTGGCGAAACTTTGGGAGTCCCTCCTGATGCGCAGTACGCGATTTTTCTTACACCCCGAGAGCACAGGGTATATGGGGATTCGGCCTCACACTGGCATCGCGTTGCGTATCGAGAATTGGCGGCGACGCTGGACGAATTGGCCCCCACAGTCGCAGAAACCAAAACGCGCCACATTGTGCAGGATTGGCTCGACACACTGACGGACTTTGCCGGAACCTGGAGGAAAACGATGACAGGATTTTCAAGTGAGAGCTTGTTGGTCGCGGAGCACTGGAACACAGTCCTGGATATCATCCGCGCCAAAGCGAATCTAGATAGAGAATTGACCGAGCTGCTGTTCTCCATTGAAGCCGACCTGGAAATCCTGGATTGGTGGGATGAGGATTGGCAATTCAGGCAATATAAAACTGAAATCTATATTTTTAACCCCCATTGGCTTAACGCAGAAGGACGGGCTGTACTCTACATGGGCGTTTACTGCTTTGATGCGGCGCACGTCTTTGAGTTGAGCACGCCCCCACAATTCTATGTTATGGTCCGAAAAGGCTATGACGCTTTGAATCAGAAGATGCTGGAGTTAACGCGAGAAGCGGGCCACGGTGTCAGTGAGGGTCATCGCCATTTCATTAACCGTGACCTTCAGAAATGCGCCACCGAGCGCGAGGCTGCTATTGCATATCCGGACAACGTGCGCCAGCAGATCATAGACCTGTTTACCGAGTACGCGACATTGATGATGCGCTTCGATGAGACCATCAAACAACATATTGCCGGTTCAGAAACGAGAGCGTAAGAACAGAGAGTTGAGATTTCAATGAAGACCATCTCCCGCACGACATTCACCACCGTCAAAACCGAAGGCGGCATTCTCCCTGCCGACCTGCTCCAACGCATCGCCGAGGGACGCGACCTGGACGGCTTGCGCCCGGAGGACTACCACCTGTATGCCGGCGAGCGGCTGAACGAGGCGATCAACCGGGCGTGGAACCGCTGTTTGGGCGCGTGGCAGGCGTTCGATGCGCAGCGCGCCCGCCTGCCCGAAGCCGACCGTGGCACCACCCTCACCCGCGAGCGCTGGCTCCTCGTCCTCTTCCAAGAACTCGGCTATGGCCGCCTACAGTTCGTGGGAAGCCTGGCGCTCAACGTCGAAAGTCCCAAGTCGCAAGTCCAAAGTCACCTTGTCACCCCCGATTCTGATCGGACGTCACCAAGTCACCCTGTCACTGTTTATCCCATCAGCCACCTTTGGCAGCAGACGCCGATTCACCTGGTCTCCTTCCGCCAGGAATTGGATCGCAAGGGCTTCGAGAGCCGCAGCCCCCATAGCTTGATGCAGGAATTCCTCAACCGTTCCGACGATTACCTCTGGGGCATTGTGAGCAACGGGCTGCGCCTGCGCGTGCTGCGTGATAACGTGAGCCTCACCCGCGCAGCCTTCGTGGAGTTCGACCTGGAGGCGTTGTTCACCGGCGAGCATTACGCCGACTTTGTCTTGCTGTGGCTGCTGTGCCATCAGAGTAGAATGGAACTCCCCCCCTCAGTCCCCCCCAGTGGGGGGGAAGCCGGAGTCTCCCCCCCATCGGGGGGGACGGAAGGGGGGGCGAGGGCGTGCTGGCTGGAACGATGGTCGCAAGTGGCGACGGAGCAGGGCGTGCGGGCGCTGGACGCGCTGCGCGACGGCGTCCAGGAGGCCATCAGCGCGCTCGGACAAGGATTCCTAGCGCACCGAGCCAACACGGACTTGCGCGCGCGGCTCAAATCCGGCGCACTGACCACGCGGGACTACTATCGCCAGTTGCTCCGCGCGATCTACCGGCTAATTTTCCTCTTCGTCGCCGAAGACCGGGACCTATTGTTGGTTCCAGACCTCACAGGTCTCGGAAGACCTGTGAGGTCTATGTACGATAAATACTACTCCGTCACCCGCCTGCGCGATATGGCCGCTTCCTTGCGCGGCGGGCCGCACGCGGATTTGTACCAGGGGCTGCGCAGGCTGTTCGCGCTCTTGCGGGAGGGGTACGCGCCGCTTGGACTGCCGGGATTGGGCAGTTTCCTCTTTTCGGCGGCAGCGACGCCTGACCTGGATGCGGCAGAGTTGACGAACGCCGCATTGCTGGAAGCCATCCGCACACTAACGTTGACCACCGCAGGGAACGTGCGCCGCTCGATAGACTACCGTAACCTCGGTTCGGAGGAACTGGGCAGCGTCTACGAGAGCCTGCTGGAGTTGCACCCGCAGCTTAACGTGGACGCGGCGACCTTCACACTGGCCATCACCGCTGGCTCCGAACGCAAGACGACGGGCAGCCACTATACAGCGACACCCTTGATTCAGGAACTGTTGGATTCGGCGCTTGAGCCGGTGATCCGTGACAGACTTGACGCGGTGACAAGGCGACAAGGTGACAAGGTGACCGTCACCCCCTCACCCAGTCACCCAGTCACCATGTCTCTCGAACAAGCGCTTCTCTCCATCAAACTCATCGATCCCGCCTGCGGTTCCGGGCATTTCCTGGTGGCGGCGGCGCACCGGCTGGCGCATCACCTGGCGCGCATCCGCACGGGCGACGCGGAACCCGCGCCTGCCGACCTGCGCGCGGCGCTGCGCGACGTGGTGCGCTCCTGCATCTACGGCGTGGACCTCAACCCGATGGCGGTGGAGTTGTGCAAGGTGGCGCTGTGGATGGAGACGCTCGATCCCGGCAAGCCCCTGTCGTTTTTGGAGCGCAACATCCAGTGCGGGAACAGCCTCTTTGGGGCCACGCCCGCGCTGCTGCGCGCGGGGATTCCCGATGCGGCTTTCGTCCCCCTGACCGGCGACGACAAAGCCGTGTGCAGCGAAGCGCGTAAGCAGAACAAGCAGGAGCGCAGCGGGCAACTGAGCCTCTTCCGGCCCGATATGCAGCCGTGGGAACGCCTGGGGAATCTGGCCGAGGCGCTGCTGGAACTGGACGCGCCGGAGGAGACGCTGGACGACGTGCGCCGCAAGGAAGAACGCTACGCCGACCTGGTCCGTTCGGCCGGCTACCGCCACGGCCAACTCCTGGCCGACGCCTGGTGCGCGGCCTTCGTCTGGCCCAAAGACAAGGCCACGCCCTACGCCCTCACCGAGGAAACCTTCCGCCGCCTGGAACGCAATCCCTACGACCTGCCCAAGTGGATGGAAGCGACGATTGCGCAGTTGCGGGAGCGTTACGCCTTCTTCCACTGGCATTTGGCCTATCCGGGCATTTTCACCCCTCGCCCTATGGGAGAGGGGTCGGGGGTGAGGGAAGGCGAGGGGGGCGAGGACGTAACCGGCTGGGAAGGCGGTTTCGATGTGACGGTGGGCAATCCGCCGTGGGAGCGGATCAAGTTGCAGGAAAAGGAGTTCTTCGCGCAGCGCGCGCCGGAGATTGCCGGGGCGCGCACGGCGGCGGAGCGCGGCAGGCTGATTAAGGCGCTGCCGCAGACCGACCCGGCGCTGCACCAAGCGTACCAGGACGCCCTGCGCGACAGTGAGGGGCAAAGCCACTTCTTGCGCAACAGCGGGCATTATCCCCTTTCGGCGGTGGGCGACATCAACACTTACCAGGTTTTCGCGGGATTGGCGCGGCAGTTACGCGGCGAGCGCGGGCGTGTGGGCGTGGTGCTGCCTACTGGCATTGCCACTGATTATTTCAACAAAGATTTCTTCGGCGCGTTGGTGGAAGGACGCGAACTGGCGAGCCTTTACGATTTTGAGAACCGTGCCGGATTGTTCCCGGCGGTGGATAGCCGGATGAAATTCTGCCTGCTCACCCTCACCGGCCCCGAATCGCCCGTGGATTCAGCCGACTTCGCCTTCTTCCTGCACCAGCCGGAGCAACTGCGCGACCCGGAACGCCGCTTTGCTCTCACGCCCACCGACTTCCGCCGCATCAACCCCAACACCCAAACCTGCCCCGTCTTCCGCACCCGCCGTGACGCCGAGTTGACCCGCCAAATTTACGCCCGCGTTCCTGTGCTGATAAAAGAGATATACACTGAAACCGGAAAAGTAATCGCCAAGTATTCTGAATGGGAATGCGATATAACACGTACTTTTGATATAGCAAGATTTAGTACAGTTGCAAAGAACCAGCAAGATTTGATAAATGAAGGCTTTTTATTGATGGAAAATGGCCGATATAAAAAGGCTGATGAAGAATGGATTCCAATCCTTGAATCTAAAACTTTTTGGCAGTTTGACCACAGATTTGCCACTTATGAGGGTGTACCGCTCTCAGCAATGGAAGCAGGCCAATGTAGATCTCTTTCATCAGATGAAAAACTAAGTCCAAACATAATTCCGGTTGCTCGTCTCTGGTTGGACAAGGATACTGTAGAACACTATACCTCATGGCATCATTGCCAGTATTGGGTTGCTTATCGCGATATTACTAACAGTACAAATGAAAGAACTACTGTTAGTGTTATTCTACCACGTCAGGCAACAGACTATACTGTTCGACTTATATATGGAGACAAAATTCGGGGAGTATATGCTGGTTGCCTTGTAGCGATGTTGAATGCAATCGCCTTTGATTTTGTTGCTAAGCAATCTGTCGCAGGGACTCATTTTTCAGACTACATTATGAAGCAGCTTCCTGTCCTTCCCCCATCCACCTACGACCAACTCTGCCCGTGGACGGGCGCAGATCACGCATCACGCATCACATATCAGCACTTCATCCTCTCCCGCGTCCTCGAACTCACCTACACCGCCTGGGATTTGCAGGCTTTCGCGCACGATTGTGGTTACGACGGCCCGCCCTTCATCTGGGACGAGGAACGTCGCTTCCTGCTGCGCTGCGAACTGGACGCCGCGTACTTCCACCTCTACGGCATCGCGCGCGACGACGTGGACTACATTATGGAGACGTTCCCCATCGTCAAGCGCAAGGATGAGGCCGCGCACGGCGAATACCGGACGAAGCGCGTGATTTTGGAGATGTACGATGCAATGCAACAGTCAGCCGTCAGC
>JAKJAB010000196.1 GCA_022707725.1 Chloroflexota bacterium
TCGACATCAGCGACGGTTCTATGTTGGACGTCTATTTATCGGTGAGTGGTCGCTATTCCTATCATTGGGAACGCCAGTTAACACCAGCCAGCGACTTTTATCGTCACGATAATGCGCCACATTCCAAATGGCGTTATGTTGACACGTTTCCCAAGCATTTCCACGACGGGAGTGAGTCCAACGTCATCGCCAGCGCGATCAGCGATGTTCCCGCTGAGGCGCTGCGCGAGTTTTTGGCCTTTGTGCGGCACAAGTTACTGCAAAATTAAGGTGCTGTAGCCAACGGCATCCGTTTGCCTGACCAGTTGCCGATGTTTCACGCGCATAGTTCGACGGTAGGCTTGTTCCTGCGGGTCAGGCGCATCGGCATACACCGCATCGAGTTGGTCAAGCAGTCACCGATCTTCGAGTTTCTGACAGACGACATCCCCCATTTCCTGCGTATTGACCAGCTTGGTCCCCTCAGTGTAAATGTCCTTCGTGCGATACCCCGCCGCGATCACATCCGCGACGGCCTTCTCCACGGCGTCGGCTTCCACGCCCAGGCCGAAAGAATAGCGCAACAGCATCGCCGCGCTCAGGATCGTCGCCAGGGGGTTGGCGATGCCCTTGCCCGCGATGTCGGGCGCGCTGCCGTGAATCGGCTCGTAGACGCCATTCGTGCCTTCGCCGAGCGACGCTGACGCCAGCATCCCCATCGAGCCGGAGAGCATCGAGGCTTCGTCGGTGAGGATATCGCCGAACGTGTTCTCGGTCACCAGCACGTCGAAATCAGCGGGGCGACGCAGCAGGTGCATCGCGGCGGAGTCCACCAGCATATGTTCCAGCGTCACGTCGGGGAAGTCGGCGGCAACCGCCGTCACCACCCGCCGCCACAGCCGTGAGGACGACAGCACGTTGGCCTTGTCCACCGAGGTGACCTTCTTCCGCCGCCAGCGCGCCAGCTCGAAGGCTTTGCGCGCGATGCGTTCGATCTCGTAATCCGCATAGAGCATCGTATCGTAGGCCGTCATATCTTCAGGTGTGGCTTCTTTGCGCGGGCCGAAGTACAGGCCGCCGGTCAGCTCGCGCACGACGACGAGGTCCACGCCTTCCAGTCGATCCGGACGCAGCGGTGAAGCGTCGCACAGCTCGGCAAAGACCTGCACCGGGCGCAAATTCGCGTAGAGCGCCAGCGCCTTGCGCAGAGCGAGCAACCCCTGCTCCGGGCGAACTTTGGCGGCGGGATCGTCCCACTTGGGGCCGCCGACCGCGCCGAGCAGCACCGCGTCGGCGCGGCGGCAGGCTTCGAGCGTGGGCGCGGGCAAAGGGTCGCCCGTCGCGTCAATCGCGCACCCGCCGATGAGATGGTTCTCGAAGGTGAAGGTGTGGCCGTATTTCGCGGCCACTGCTCGCAATACTTTGACGCCCTCGGCGACCACGTCCACGCCGATGCCGTCACCGGGAATGGTTACGATGTTGGCTTGCATGAGTTCTCCTTTGTGTTTATTTCAACCAGCATTCACTGGTTGATAGGCAACATTGAGATTATTCGAACAAGACCGTCAATACTACTTGTTCTTTCAGCAAAGAATGGAAGATATACCGCTCATAACCGCAGAACAACGGAGAAAACTTCTCCAACCCTCTAAATACTATAATCGGCCGCAATACAATGTATCGCATTATGAAATGTGGTATCGAATGCCCTGTAACCTGCCCAATACCAAAACGCAGGAAAGCTTCCAACACCATACCCCGCCCACTAACAAGCTCTGAATGATCGTGACATTCAAAAAGGTTCACCCTAACCGCATCTACATCAGCGGGCAAATCCTGACCAATTGCTAGAATATAGCTTTCATTATGAGAAGTAGTATAAACAAAAGGCTTGATCTGCACCCGAGACTTCCGAGATTCAAACACAAAAATATCTGGTGAAGCTTCAATAATAATGCGGGGAGCTAACCTTTCCGTTATAGAATTATACTTTCGTAATATTGACAGGGTGATGAACAGAACAAACACTAGGCCAAAGATGAGCGTCGTAGGTTCCATATCCCCCCTCAACAAATCAGTAGTTTACACATTGTTGGCGTACTACGAATTGCACGAATACACTCTCAATTCGGGCACTTCCGCGTCCGGCGCGATCAACCGTACAAAGTCGCGCATGTCTTCCAGGTGATGCCGCACAGTCTCCGGTGTGATGCCCTCCGGCGCGTAGACGGTGAACAAGACGTTGCGCGTCTCTGCCGTGACCTGTGTGCGCGCATCTGGACCGTAGCTGATGCTCGACAGCACGCCCACCGCGTCGGCAATGAACATGTCGCCGGGCTTGAGCGTCTGCGCTTGGCCGTTCAGCGTGATGTAGGTTTCGCTCCCGTCCGCCACGTCGATGCGGACCGGCGGGCGGACCACGTCCAGGTCATGAACAGCGGTCAGCAGGAAGTTCTTGAGTTCGCCCATGAACATCGTCTCCACCAGTGCGGCGATGCTCGGAATGGACTTTCCTTGCAGCGCGACGGATTCCAGTTGCAGTTGGACGTGATAGGTCTTCTTGAATCGCTTGTAGTAAACCGCATACGCCTGGAATTCTGGCAGCGCCTTGATGTCGGCGCGGGTCTGGCCCGCGAACCGCGCGCGCAGTTCGGCTTCCAGCGCCGTCTTGCGCGTTTCCAACGCTGGACACACCGCCGGATTCGCCGCGCCGCGCATCGCCAGGATGCCGACAGAGGCAGTGGGATATGCCGTTTTCCAGGCGTCAGTCAAAGTGATAATCATCCCCTACCCTATCCCACCAGCACGTCCCCGCGCTGCACTTGATCGCGCTGTAAGCCACGCAATAGAATACCGACGTTATCGCCAACATTGGCTTGGGATGTGGTTCTCCGAAACATCTCAATGCCCCGCACCGCCGTCTGGGTAACGCCGGACGGGCCGTGAATCTCGATAGCTGCGCCTTCGGTGATCGTGCCCGATTCTACAGTCCCGGTGACGACTGTACCGCGCCCTTTGATGAAAAAAACATCCTGTACCGTCATCCGAAAGCCCGTATTAGATGCCATAGAGGGCGACATCTGCGCATAGTCCATAGTGCTTGGCGTCGATTCCTCCTGCGAAAGTGTCTGCGTTTCCGACCACGTGTGCCCGCACTCACGGCAGCGATACGTCGCACCTCCATACTGGCTGCGATTGCGCAGTGTAGCCATCAACGGCAGCATAATCAACATATCCAAAAGCACCAGGCCGATGATCCACGGGATCACGTTTTCCACGACGCCGGAGAGAACCACGAATACGAGGACCCCGTTCACCCCTAGTGACAGTCCGATCCAGAGGATAAGATTGCCGAACTTCATCGCAACAACGTCATAGCTGTAACATTCTGGACATTGATCGTGTGGCATCGTTAGCTCACCGCCGTCCCCATCATCAACAGTGGTCTGACCTCGCGTTCCAGTTGTTCTGCCAGCGCATCCTCGGCGATATCCAGGTCATAATCCATCTGCAACCCTAGCCAAAACTGCGGCGACATATCGAAATACCGCGCCAGACGCAGCGCCGTGTCTGCCGTGATGCGGCGTTTGCCCAATACAATTTCATTGATCCGCCGCGCCGGGACATGCATTGCCAACGCTATCTGGTTTTGGCTTAATCCCATAGGCTTCAAGAACTCTTCCAACAAAACTTCACCCGGATGCACAGGAGGCAGTTTATCTTCAGGCATATTTTTCCCTCCGATCATAGCCCTGCTTAATGATAATCAACGATTTCCACATCGTAGACATCGCCATCAAGCCATACGAAGCAAATGCGCCATTGCGCAACGTCAAGTGTTATGTTCGTGATTCGTGAGTATTTCCCTGTGCTAATACCACCGATGTTTCCACCTGCCGCTCCGGAATATCCCAATAGGTGCGCAGCAGGCGTTCCTTCTCCTCCCACGAGACCTGGCGGAAGCCGTGTTTCTCGTAGAAGCGGATCGCCCACGTCGCAGCAGCCCACGTACCGATGAGGATAGGCCGGTCGGCAAGAGTACGGAGGTGCGCCAACAGCTTGCCGCCGACGCCCTGCCGCCGCCGCGCGGTGTAGACGTAAGCGTGACGGATGAGCGTGATGTCGGCGGCGCCGTTGCGCCCCGGCGCGTCCTGGATGGCCATCACGCCGACGAGCGCGCCGTCTTCCTCGTAGCCCCAGAAACGCGCACCGGCATCGATCTCGTGGCGGAGTTCCTCACGCGGCATATACGGCTCGCGCCAGCGATCCGCCGGGATCACGCCCCGGTACGCTTGCGCCGCGTCGTTGATAATGGCGTACATCGTCTCGAAATCTGCTTCAGTGCATGGACGAATTGAGTTCATATTATTCAGGAATTATCACCCTTTCGACAGAATCATCAACCCGTATTCCACCGCATCCGCCAGCGCGTACCAACTGGCCTCGATGATGTTCGCCGATGCGCCGACGGTGCTCCAGCGGCGCGTGCCGTTCTGCACGTCGATGAGTACGCGCGTCGTCGCCGCTGTGCCGGCGTCGCCATCGAGGATGTGCACCTTGTAGTCAGCCAGATCGAATTCGGCCAGACGCGGGTAAACCGGGACGAGCGCCTTGCGCAGCGCCGCGTCCAGCGCGTTGACCGGGCCATTGCCCTCCGCCGCCGTGTGGAAAACCTGGTCGCCCACGCGCAGCTTCATCGTCGCCTCGGCGAACAGGCCGCGTCTTTCGCGGTGTTCCACCACCACCATGAAGTCGATCATCTCGAACGGCGGTTTATAGCCATTGCGGGAACGATACAGCATCATCTCCACCGACGCATCCGCCCCTTCGAAGGTAAAACCCTGATGCTCCAGCGCCTTGATCCGCTGCAAGACGTCCGGCAGATTGCGCAGTTCTTCAGAGGGGATGCCGGCCTCTTCGGCCTTGCTCAACAGATTGCCCTTGCCCGAAAGTTCCGAGACGATGAAGCGCGACTTGTTGCCCAACAGCTCAGGGTCCACGTGCTGGTAGCTGTTCGGATTGCGCCGCAGCGCCGCGACGTGGATGCCGCCCTTGTGCGCGAAAGCGCTCCGCCCCACGTAGGGCGCGTGACGATACGGCGTCTGATTGGCGATAGAGGCCGCCGCGTGCGCCGTTCGCGTCAGATTCGCCAGGTTGCCCTGCGGCAGCGCCCGCAAGGCCATCTTCAGTTCGAGGTTGGGAATAAGCGTGCACAGATTGGCATTGCCGCAGCGCTCGCCGTAGCCGTTGAGCGTCCCCTGTACGTGGGCGACGCCCGCGCGCACCGCCGCCAACGTGTTGGCGTCGGCCATACCGCCGTCATTGTGCGTGTGGATGCCTAACGTAACGTCGGGGAAGCGTGTTTTAACTTCCCCGACGATTTCGGCAATCTCCCATGGCATAGCGCCGCCGTTCGTATCACAAAGGACGAGGACGTCCGCCCCGCCCGCAACAGCGGCCTGCAACGTGTCGAGCGCGTAATCTGTGTCGTCTTTGTAACCGTCGAAGAAGTGTTCGGCGTCATAGACGACCTCTTTGCCCTGCGCTTTCAAGTACGCCACGCTCTCGCGGACGATGCGCAGGTTTTCCTCCGGCGTCGCGCGCAACACATCGGTGACGTGCAAGGTCCAGCTTTTACCCACGAGCGCCACGACGGGCGTACCGGCGTTCATCAATGCCTGGATGTTCGCATCATCCTGCGGCTGCGCGCCCACCCGGCACGTGCTGCCAAACGCCGTAATCTTCGCGTGCTTCAAGTCCAGGTCGCGCACCCGCTCGAAATAGGCCATATCCTTCGGGTTCGATCCAGGCCAACCGCCCTCGATGTAATGCACGCCGAGATCGTCCAGCAGCCGGGTGACTTTAAGCTTGTCTTCTACCGATAGCGAAATCCCTTCAGCTTGTGTGCCGTCGCGCAGCGTCGTGTCATAGAGCCAAATTTGTGATTGCGTCATACGATTTCCTTGTGTGCTTCAAAATCAGTCTGTGCTATAATGGAATTCAGTAAGGAGCGAAAGAAATGACAACACGTATGGTTCCCGTTATGATTCCCGAACCCCTTTACCGGCGGCTGGAACGCACTTCCGCCAAAATCCGCCGCCCGGTGAACGACGTGGTTGCCTCGACCCTTGCCGCGATGTTGCCGCCGTCGCCGGATTTATCGGATGATTTGGCCGACGAGCTATCCGGCATGATATGGTTCAGCGACGAAAAACTCTACTCGGCCACTCAACCCACATTCACGCCCACAATGCAAGCCCGGCTCGCTACGTTGAACGAGATCAGCGACGAACGCCCGCTAACGCCAAACGAAGAGAAAGAACAGATGCGCCTGTTAGCGCAATACGAACGTTCGATCCTGCGTCGCGCTCAGGCCTATGCTATCCTGGCACAACGCGGGCATCCCATCCCCAACTATAACGATTTGCCGCCTATCTTATGAGCCGTGGCGCAATCCCCCAAGCCTTACGACGCTGGCTGGAAACGCTTGGCGAATGGTGCGAATACTGCGGCACTTCCGAACGCGTCACCGGCATCCCGCTCGAAGCAGACCACATTCAACCCCACTCACAACTTGGTGCAACCGAACAGACGAACTTATGTCGCGCCTGCGCTTCCTGCAATGTCTACAAAGGCGATCTGACCGAGGCAATAGATTCCAAAACCGGTGAAACTACGCCACTGTTCAACCCTCGCACGCAAAACTGGGCAGACCATTTCATCTGGAGCGCCGACGGCATCCAAATT
>JAKJAB010000197.1 GCA_022707725.1 Chloroflexota bacterium
TCCCGAAGAAAAAGCGTCGGTTTCGCCGGCGCCGGTTTCGCCAGACGCAACATCCTCTGCAATAGATGACCCAGAAGCCCAAACCGCAGAAGTCACAGGCGCCAGTGAGGATAAGTAAAATGACTACAGAAAATGAAATGACCCTCCTGGACCACATCAGAGAACTGCGTATACGGCTTTTCCGTTCTGTCACTGCTATCATCGTTACCACTATTGTGGCGATGCTGGTTACCGATTTCGTGGTGGCGTGGCTCGTCAAACCGTTAGGCGGAGCGCCTATTATCGTGCTTAGTCCAACCGAAGCGCCGATGACTTACTTCAAAATTGCTTTGACGCTCGGTTTCGGCGCTGCCCTGCCTTACATTCTTTATCAGATCTATGCTTTCATTAAGCCGGGATTGTTCCATAACGAGCGGAAGACCGTTATATTGGTGCTCCCGGCCGTCATTATTTTTTTTGTTTTGGGGGCGTTATTTGCCTTGCAAGTCCTGGTGCCTCTTAGCATGCCCGTTTTGATGGGTTTCTTCGGTTCGGTCGTCACAACACAATATTCTCTGGAACAATATCTCTCTTTTGTCTCGATGCTTCTGTTATGGATGGGCCTTATCTTCCAGACCCCTTTGCTCATTTACGTGATCACTTTGGTAGGCCTTGTGACGCCCAAGCAGCTCAAACAGGCATGGCGGTTTGTCGTTCTTATCGCTGCGGTCTTCGCTGCGATCATTACGCCGACTACAGATATGTTCACGATGCTGCTGGTTACCGGGCCGTTCGTTGTGCTCTACTTTTTTGGCATACTCCTGGCGCACGTAGCGATGAGACAACGCGCGCACCGCGCTGCTGAAGCTGCCGCGCTCCTCGAAGCGGATTGACAGAAAATATAACATACGGGCAAGCCTTGCGTTGACTTGCCCGGTTTTCTTTGCCTGGCAGGTTGACAATCTCCCATTGTCGGTTATTTTAGATAGGGAGCGGGTTTACTGTGGGATATATCAAGGCATTGAAACGAATACTAAGCTGGTTTTTCAAACCTCGGCAGGTTAAAATCCCGTTGGTCGTCTGGATCGTCCTGCTCGTGGGCGTGCTGCTCCTTGTTGCGCGTCCCCTGCCCCCCTCGATAGAACGCGAGGTCGAACGCACCGTCATCATCACTGCTACACCGCCGGCCTCGACGTGGTACATTCCCACACCGGTTCCCGGTGCGCCACCGATCACCCCCACCCCGGTCGGCAGCGGCGGGACGTTAGCCTTTTCCATGCGGCACAACGGCAACAGCGACATCTACCTGCTTTCGCAGAACACGGGGAACCTGCTGCGCCTCACCTTCGATCCCGGCGAGGATCGCAATCCGGTCTGGTCCCCCGACGGGCAACACCTCGCATTTGCCTCGCAGCGCAGCGGTGGTTGGGACCTTTACCTCATCGAGATGACCGCTGGAACCGTGATTCGACTCACGCGCACGCCAGAGTATCAAGCCGCGCCAACGTGGTCACCCGATGGGAAATGGGTAGCTTACGAAGCCTATGTAGAGGGGAATTTCGACATCTACATCCTCAACGTGGAAAGCGGCGACATCCAGCAGCTGACATCCGACAGCGCCCCAGAGTACTCCCCGGCCTGGTCGCCCGACGGTCGCCACATCGCTTTTACCGCTTATCGCAACGGGAACAAGGATTTGTACGTCATTTCGCTGGATGACGGAACCACCGTCAACATCACTAACACCCCTGACCAGAACGAGGATTATCCCGCATGGTCGCCCGATGGACGTTACCTTGTTTATTCCGCCGGTGTGCCTGGCAACGAAACGATCTGGAAGATTCCCTTCGACAAAGAGGCGTTAGAGACGGGTATGGTACGTCCGAGTCTCTTCGGCGTGGGTGGACAACCTACCTGGTCCCCCGACGGGAGCGCGTTGGCCTTCATCTTCCGGCAACAGGCGACATCGTACCTAATCGCAGCGAATACGACAGGCTGGGGGCTGGCCCAGGAAGGCTACAGCACCAGCGATTGGATGGATACCCCGTCATGGACGTTGACGCCGCTCAATCCCGAACTGGAAACGCGGCTCAAAAAACGCATGGGCGAAGAGGAGTCCACACTCTATACCGAACTGCTGATGTCGGCAGATCCAGAGAAGTACCAACTGATCAACTTGCCCAATGTCAACTATAGCGACGGCGCCGAGAAATTAAGTGACAAAGTCAATGACAGCTACAACGCGCTACGCAAAGCAGTGGGAGAGCAGACGGGATGGGATTATCTGTCCATCCTCGGCGATTCTTGGCGACCGATGAACCACACGCCTCGCCCAGGGCAGGGGCGCATCTCCTGGCACGTCTGCGGGCGCGCGATAGACATCAACCAGGGGTTCCTCAGCCGCGGGCTGATCGAACTGGTGCGCGAGGATATCGGCGGCGTGACCTACTGGCGCGTGTACATCAAAGCGAAAGAACAAGACGGCAGCCTGGGCGAACCGTTGCGCGTCGCGCCCTGGGATCTCTCCGCACGGGCCAAAGGCGGGCTGGCGACCGCTCAAGGCGGCGAGTTGAAAGCCAAAATCCCCGAAGGCTATTACGTCGACTTTACGACCGTAGCTGCCGATTATGGCTGGGAACGGCGCAACGCGCTCTCCAACTGGCGCGATTCGTATTACGACATCGAATGGTGGCACTTCCAGAAGACCGAGGGGTTGAGCTGGTACGAGTGTATGGAAGAACTGTACACGACCGACGCCATTTCAGAGTCCTACGGCATCCTTCCCTGGTGGACAAAGCGCCCGGAGTGGGAAATACAATCGATGCCGTAGCGAATCGGCGAATCAGCGAATCGGCGAATCGGCGAATCAGCGAATCAGCGAACCGGCGAATCGACAATTCTCCCCCTCTCCCCTTTTCCCCTTCCTCCATCCCCGTCTACCGTCTACCGTCTGCCGTCTACTGACTCCGCCTACGCTGCTTCCGGCGTGGACATCGACGCCAAAATGGCCGCCTTCCAGCGGATACGCGCGGCGGTGGAGAGCACATACACACCAGCGGTGCTTGGCGGGATCGGCGCGTTCGGCGGGCAGATCGCGCTGGATGAGGTGTGCCTGCACGATGCGGTGCTGGTCGCCTCCACGGACGGCGTCGGCACGAAGACGATGATCGCCGAGGCGATGGGACGCTACGACACCGTCGGCCACGACATCGTCAATCACTGCGTCAACGATGTGCTGGCGCAAGGGGCGCGGCCTTTGTTCTTCCTGGATTATATCGCCTCTGGCAAGCTGGAGCCGGACGTGACTGTTTCGGTGGTGAGCGGCTGCGCGGAGGCGTGTCGCGCTGTGGGCTGCGTCCTCATCGGTGGGGAGACGGCGGAGATGCCAGGCGTCTACAAGCCGGGATCGTTCGATTTGGTGGGCGCGCTCGTGGGGTGGGCGCCGCGCGAAGACTTGATCGACGGGCGCGACGTGCGTCCCGGCGACGTGTGCCTGGGGTTGCCGTCATCGGGACTGCACACCAACGGCTACTCGCTGGCGCGGCGCGTCCTGGGCGACCTGGGATGGGAGACCGTGCTGCCGGAGTTGGGCTGTTCCGTCGGCGAGGCGCTGCTCGCGCCGCACCGGGCGTACCTGGCGGAATTCGACGCGCTGGTGAGCGCGGGCGTGCGCGTCAAGGCGATGGCGCACATCACCGGCGGCGGCTTCCTGGACAACCTGCCGCGTGTCCTGCCGGATGGCGTCGGCGTGACACTCGACCGCAGCGCATGGCGCGTCCCGCCGATCTTCCGTCTCATTCAGCAGCGCGGGTCAGTCAGCGATGACGAGATGCACCGCGTGTTCAACATGGGCGTCGGCATGGTCGTCATCGTCGCGCCGGAGGATGTGGCTGCGGCGCTGGCGGCGGTCCCGGAAGCTGTTATCATTGGGGAAACCGAGCCTTGGGGTGGTCTGGGGACACGAGTGCGATTATGATCGGATTGAGAATGTCTTTGTGTTTCGTTAATCGCCATTCTTTGAGACTAAAAGGTAGATGACTATGCATACAAAAACCACATATCTGTTTTTCCGCTGCTTTATCGGATTGTTGGCGGCACTGACGTTGGCCGGCTGCACGACTTCCACGCCTATACCGGCGACGTTGCAAGGCGAGACCGTACTGACCGCGCCGCCGCCGACCGTCGCCGCAGCCACAGCAACGCCTGTTCCGACCTCGACGGCGACATCCGCCCCGGAGCCGCCCACCGCGACGCTCCCACCTACCGATACTGCCGCGCCCTCGCCAACCGTCCCGCCGACCTCTACGCCAACCGATGCGCCGACCGCTACGCCAACGGCTACACCTACCAAGACGCCGCCTCCGACGCCGGAATTCGTCCGCACGTCCATTGGCGACTTGGCGGCGCACATAGACGAAGAAGTGACCGTCATCGGCAAAGTGGTCGCGACAGACAGCCTCTCGCAGGGATTCAAGTTCACGCTGGATGATGGCTCCGGTAAAGTGATTCTGCTGATGTGGCACAACGTCTACGACGATTGCTACGCCGCGCCGCAGATCAACATCGGCGCGGAGGTGCGCGCGACGGGCAAGGTGGGCGAATACCAGGGCGAGTTGCAGGTTGTGCCGCGTTTTGGCAGCCAGGTGAAAGTGCAGCGCGCGGGTGGGGCGTTTGCGACGCCGATCACAATCAACGCCGCGCGCGATTATATGGGGCAAGTCGTGCAGGTTGTAGGGGAAATCAGCAACGTCTCCGGTACGAGCAGCGCCGTGACCCTCTCCGTCTTCGATGAAACCGGCGCCGCACCGGTCTTTATCTGGCGCACGACGCTCGACCGCATCCCCAAAGCCAATCCTGCCCTGGGCACGGTGGGGACGCGCGTGCGGGTGGTGGGCGTCGTCCAGGAGTATCGCGGCAACCTGCAAATTGCGCCGACGCTGCCGTATGATGTTGAGGTGTTGTCGCCATGACGTTGGGAAAACAGGATTTACAGGCTTTTCGTGAGCGTTGGCAGGCAGTTGCCGAAATCGAGCAGTCTGAGTTGCAGCGGATGTCTATCGAACAACGTTGGCGACAGTTCGCTGCGATTTTGCGAATGGCAGTGGCCTTGGACTTGCCGTTGCCTCAGGATGATATTGATGAGATTATCACGATACGCCAACGTTGGCAGCGTTTGCAGGAGAACTATTGTGAAACCTGATTTCGACATCGTCGTCATCTGCAGGAGTATTACGAGCGATTACTATGATCAACCTTGCAGTCTTGATTTCAGGCAACGGATCTAATTTACAAGCGATTCTGGATGCGGTGGACAGCGGCGACTTGCCCGGCGCGCGCGTCGCGTTGGTCGTCTCGAATCGCAAGGATGCCTACGGGATGCAGCGGGCGTTCCAGCACGGCGCGCCCGTGGTCTACTTCCCCAAGCTGCCGTACACCAATGCCGGCCGTCCTCGCGCGGATTACGATGCGGACCTGGCGCGCATCGTGCAAAGCTTCGACGTGGAATGGGTGGTGCAAGCCGGGTGGATGCACATCTTTACGGATGCGTTCATCCGCGCATTCCCCAATCGCATTGTGAACCTGCACCCCGCCTTGCCCGGAACGTTTCCCGGCGCGCGCGGCATCGCGGACGCTTTCGATGCCTATCGACGCGGCGAGATCGACCACACCGGTGTGATGGTACACCTCGTTCCCGACGAAGCTGTAGATGCCGGGCCGGTCGTTGCGCAGGAAGTGGTTCCCATTCTGCCGGACGATACGCTGGAAAGCCTGGAAACGCGCATCCATGCGGTCGAGCATCGCCTGTTGGTGTCTGCCCTACGGCAATTATTGGGCTGACTCCATTGCGCTTCGATTGCGCAAAGCGCGAAATGGAAGTATCCTATTGACGGATTTGCGGTTTTTGGTTTTTGATTTTGGATCGGCCAGACGTGATATGTTTTCACCCATTCATTCGCCAACTCGCCGATTCGCCGATTCGCCGATTCGCCAATTCGCTGATTCTAAATCCATAAGGAGGATCTATGGTCAACATCGTTCAGAAAGTCGATAATTGGGTCAATATTCAACATGTGCTGCTTAGTGTGTCGGACAAGACGGGCTTGGAGACGTTGATTCCCGGGTTGGTAGCGATGAATCCGGACATTCGGTTCTACTCCACCGGTGGAACGTACACCCGTGTTTCAGAAATCTTGGGCGGCCGAGGGACGGCCCAGCATCTGATGCAGGTCTCGGATTACACCGGGCAACCCGAAACGCAGGGCGGGCTGGTGAAGACGCTGGATTTCAAAATCTACCTGGGACTGCTCACCGAGACCTACAACGAAGCGCACCACGCCGACTTGGTGCGCACGAAAGCGATTCCCATCGATATGGTGGTGGTGAACCTGTATCCCTTTGTGGGGACGGTAATGCGTGAAGGGGTGACGGTCGAAGAGGCGCGCGCCAACATCGACATCGGCGGCCCGGCGATGATACGCGCGGCGGCGAAGAATTACCTGCGCGTTGCGTCGGTTGTCGATCCGGCGGACTACGCCTCGTTGCTTAGCAAACTCCGCATCAATCGCGGCGCGCTCGACTTGCAGACGCGCTTCGAGTTCGCTCGCAAAGCCTTCGCCCATACCGCCGGCTACGATGCAGCCATCAGCGCCTACCTGAGCACGCAAGACCCGGCGGATGTGCCAGGGG
>JAKJAB010000198.1:0-228 GCA_022707725.1 Chloroflexota bacterium
GTTGGGGCGCAAGGGACAAAAAGTGCTCATCCCCATTGAGGGGATGGTGCCGACGCCCACCACCGAAATTCAAGGGTGCGCCTTTGCGCCACGTTGTCCGCGCGTTATGCCGGCCTGTCACGAACACAATCCCCGTCTGGAATCGGCGGCGCCGGCGCACTACGTCGCGTGTTGGTTGTACACCGACCCGCCTGTTTGAGCCTGGAGTCCTGGAATGAAGAAGGAGGT
>JAKJAB010000198.1:238-6386 GCA_022707725.1 Chloroflexota bacterium
AGAGAAAAACTAAAGATTGAAGGTCGTTTACTGTTCCCATCAATTCTATGATCATTGAAAGGAGTGTTAGAGTCATGAGGAGAATCATTTCGAGCGTGCTGTCGCTATGCCTGATCGTGGCAACGCTGGCAGCCTGTACCCCTAAAACGGTTGAAGTCGAGGTCATCAAGACCGTCGAAGTCGAACGTGAGGTCGTCAAGACCGTCGAGGTCGAGGTTGAGAAGATGCTCCTGCCCGGTGCGATCCCTTACCCCGAAGGTCCCCTGATGGCCGGCGGACGGGAACCGCGGACTTTTGCGGTCAACGAAATTGTTGAATTCCGCGCCTTAGATAGTTACTGTGAACCGGCGTGGGTCACGGACCTGGTCAACCAGGGCAAACTGCCCCCCGTGGAAGAGCGCCTGCCCAAGGAACCCTACGTCTACAAAGGCGCTTTTATGTCCGACGGCATCGGTGAGTACGGCGGCGTGTGGCGTGGTGTGTGGGCTGCTCCCACCGAGGGGTGGAACTATATGGCCGGGGTAAGCCAGGGTTGGTTCGGCATCGAGGCCATCGTGCAGGAAGAGCCGCTGGCTACCGGCCCGATGTTCTTGACCGAGGACGTCAGCCCGTTGCCGCAACTCGCCAAGTCCTGGGAGTGGTCCGATGATGGCTATCAATTGACCATGCACCTGATTGAGGGTGCGAAGTGGTCCGACGGCGTCGAATTCACCAGTGATGACATTATGTTCCTGTGGGAGGACAATATCCTCGATCCGCAGGTCAACTCCTGGACGCAGGCGAGCTTCTGGACTATCGAAGATGAACCCATCGAGCTAGAAGCGCTGGACAAGTACACTATCCGGTGGACCTTCCCGGCGCCCTTCCCACTCACCCAACTTTACAATATGACTAACCTTATCTTCTCGCCGGGACCATCGCACATCCTAAAGCCGCTGCATCCCAAGTACAACTCCGCCACCAACTACCAGGCGTACCGCGATTCCATGCCGCCCAACAAGCTACCCAATGTCACGATGGGTCCGTGGGTGCCGGTGGAGTACAAGACGGACGAGTTCATGGTGATGCGCCGCAATCCCTACTACTGGAAGGTGGACGAGAATGGGTGCCAGTTGCCCTATCTGGATGAAGTGCAATGGACTTACGCCCAGACGGGTGCGGTGCGTACGCTCAACACGATCGCCGGGACGGCGGATCACGCCAACGTAGAGAACCCGGAAACCTTCGATGAAACCGTGCGCCAGGCGATGGATCCCACTGCGCCCTTCCGGGTCGAGTGGGGACCAGAGACCTTGGGCTTCAATCTTGAGCTTAACCAGTCCAAACACTTGGGCGTTAGCGATGAGCGCGATGCAGCCGTGCGCGACTTGTTGCGCGACCTGCGTTTCCGCCGTGCGCTGACCCAGGCCATCGACCGCGACGGGTTGGCTCGTTCGATGACGAATGGCCCATTCTTCCGCCCCTGGCCCGGCGGCCTCTTCCCCGGCTCGCAGTTCTTCGACCGGAAATCGGTCGTTTACTTCCCCTTCTCTCCTGATACCTCTCGTGCGTTGCTGGCGGATATCGGACTCAAGGACACCGACGGGGACGGCATCCTGAACTGGACCGAAGGCCCCATGGCGGGCAAGAATGTCGAGATTGCTCTGACGACGTGGGAAGACATCTCGGCCGGCGCTACCCTCGGCCCGGCGCTGGTGTTGATGTTCCGTGATGTGGGCATTCAGGCCAACTTCCGCATCCTCACCAACCTCGCCATGAACGAGGCTTCAACCAATGGTACCTGGGAATTGCGCGTCGCGCGCCCCGGTCAGGTTTGGGCGACGCCTAACGCGCGCCCCAAGGACTTTGCGCCTGTGACCAAAGAATTCGGTTGGCACCGCATCGGCGATCAGCCCGCGGAGTATCAGGACTTCGAGAAGGAGATGATCGCCATTGCCGATAAATTCCTGTTGGAGATCGACTTCGACAAGCAATTCGAGTTGATGTCCGCATACAACCGCCTCCACACCGAGAACGTCTACTCCATCGGTCTGGTTATCAGTCGCTATGGGTTGATGTTGAACAAGTATTTCAAGAACGTGCCCATCGGTACGCCGGCTTTCCTGTATCAGTGGGACTTCAACAACTTCTTGCCGGAACAAATCTGGCTCGAATCGGCCGATCGCTGGGTGTTGGGCCAACAGGAAATTTATCCCGGAAAATTGCCCGGTGTGGATTTCCCGTACCCGACGTACTAACCGTATCCGTCACACTGGGGGGGAGACGCTGTCTCCTCCCCAGTTATCCCCACCAGGTGGTGTTGCAGGCGGGGATTTGTGGGAGGTATGATGATCAATTACATTTTGCGGCGCATTCTCATTTCGATTCCTTTGCTGATCGGCATTTCGATTGTCTCTTTTGTCATTATCCAATTGCCACCTGGTGATTTCGCGTCGGCGTACCAAAGTTATTTGATGAATCAGGCTAACCTGCCGGCAGAGGAGGCTGAAAAGGCGGCCAACGAATACCGTAAGACGTATGGGTTGGATCGACCGGTCTATGAGCAATATTACCGTTGGATCAAGGGGATCGTCACCGAGGGCAAATTCGGTTATTCTTTTGCGTACAAACAGGACGTTGGCGAGCTTATCGCGGAACGGTTGCCGCGCACGCTGTTCCTGGCGACCGCGGCTCACCTGATTTCCACGCTATTCGGCGTTGTCATCGGGATTTATTCTGCCACGCATAAATACAGTCTGGGGGACAATCTTTCCACCGTGTTCGCCTTCATCGGCACTGCCGCGCCGCGCTTTTTCCTGGCGATTATCCTGGTCTATCTGCTCGTCATTCGCTGGAAAGTACCCTATGTCAATCGCTTTACGTCGCCCATTTACTCTTTTGCCCCAATGTCGTGGGCGAAATTCGTGGATATTCTGCTGCACACCTGGCCGGTGATTGCAATCGCCGGTTTCGGCGGCATTGCGCGGAATATGCGGGTGATGCGCGGCAATCTATTGGACGTTCTCAACGCGCAGTACGTTACCACGGCCCGCTCCAAGGGATTGCGTGAGAACAAAGTCATCAACAAACACGCCGTGCCGAACGCGCTGCACCCCATCATCATGTACCAGGGCACCGTCTTGCCCTATATGTTGCAGGGTGAACTGGAAGCCGCTATCGTCTTGAATATGCCCTCCCTGGCGCCGATGTTCTACAACTCACTGGTGAGCCAGGACATCTACGTTTCTGGGGGGTTTTTGCTTGTCTACAGCGTCCTGCTGATCGCCGGCAATCTGATCGCTGACATTGTGCTGGCTCTGGTTGATCCGCGCATCAAGCTCAACTAGGCTTTTGGGCGGAAGTGAGGACAAAGATGAATCGAGAACAATCGAAAACGCTCGAGCCGATCAAAATCGAAGTCGCCGAACTCCAGGCCGAGGAGCACGAGAGTTATTTCAACCTGGTCTGGCGCAGATTCCGCAAAAGCAAAATCGCCATTATCGGCGGGTTGATGGTCCTGGTCCTGATGGTGCTGGCGCTCTTCTCGGACTTTTTTGCGCCCTACGACCCGGTCAAGTTGGATATGCGTAACGGTTACATCCCTCCGCATCGCGTTCATTTCATCGATGCAGCCGGGAAGTTCTACCTGCGTCCCTTCGTTTACCGTTGGATGCAGGTCTTCGATGAGAACTTTTTTGCCACGTGGGTCGAGGATACGAGCGAGCGCTACCCTATCCGCTTCTTTGTGCAAGGGTGGGAGTACAAGGTTTTGGGGCGTTTCACGGGCCGATTGCACCTGTACGGCGTCGAGGGGGGCGGGCAAATCTATCTGCTTGGCACCGACAAATTCGGGCGCGACATCTTCGCTCGTTGCGCCCGCGCGGGACGTATCTCCCTTTCTATGTCTCTCTTCGGCACGTTTATCAGCGTGGCCGTAGGCTCCGTCCTCGGTGTGGTTTCCGGCTATTTTGGAGGACAATTCGACAACCTTATGCAGCGTTTCGTGGAATTTATGCAATCCTTTCCGCAATTGCCCTTGTGGATGGCGCTGGCAGCCGTCATTCCGCCCACCTGGGACCAAATGGCCGTCTTTATCGCTATGTCTGCCATCTTCGCGCTGTTGAGTTGGACTTTGCTCACCCGCGAGGTGCGCGGTAAAGTCCTGGCGTTGCGCGAGACGGATTTTATCCTGGCGGCCAGGGAAATGGGCGCCTCCGACGCGCGCATTATCTTTCACCACCTTTACCCCAATACCCTCAGCCATACCATCGTCGTGCTCACCCTTACGATTCCTTCGATCATCCTGGCGGAGAGCTTTTTGAGCTTCCTGGGCATTGGCATCCAGGAACCGCTGGTCAGTTGGGGGGTGATGATGCGGGAGGCGCAGACCATCCAGACGTTGGGCTTCAATCCATGGATTGTGTCGCCAGTGTTCTTTATCTTTCTTGCGGTGTTGGGCTTCAATTTTCTGGGCGACGGCTTACGCGATGCAGCCGACCCGTATACGATTGTGTAACGTGCTGTCATCATTATAATGTCCAATTGTGTCGCCATGTATGACGGTAGAGGCAAACGCATGAATATGGATCAGAACGTCATTCTCGAAGTCAAGAATCTCAAACAGCATTTTCCTATCTACAAAGGCTTGCTCCAGCGGCAGGCCGGCGCCATCAGAGCTGTGGATGGGGTGGATTTCAGCGTCCTCGAAAACGAAGTCCTGGGTCTGGTGGGCGAGAGCGGTTGCGGAAAAACGACCGTGGGGCGTTCCATCCTGCGGTTGTACGATCCCACCGATGGGGAAGTCTGGTATCGAACCGCTGCCGGCGAGCGGATCGAGATTACTCACTTGAGCCAGAAGGAAATGAAGCCGCTGCGCAAGGAAATGCGCATGGTTTTCCAGGATCCTTTCAGCTCGCTCAATCCGCGACGCACGGTCAAGGAGATCATCGGCGAGCCGCTTATCATCCACAAGGTTGCGCGCGGGCGCGTGATGGAAGAGCGCGTGGCCGAATTGATGCTTTCCGTGGGTCTCGATCCCAACTACATGGATCGTTATCCGCACGAGTTCTCCGGTGGGCAACGGCAGCGCATCGGCATTGCCCGCACCCTTTCGCTCAGCCCGCGCCTTATCGTCGCCGACGAACCGGTCTCCGCGCTGGACGTGTCGGTGCAGGCGCAGGTCCTCAATTTGCTCCAACGCCTCAAAGACGACCTGGGACTCACCCTGCTCTTTATCGCTCACGATATCTCCGTGGTGGAACACATCTCGGATCGCA
Source organism: Chloroflexota bacterium (assembly GCA_022707725.1). Lineage (GTDB taxonomy): Bacteria > Chloroflexota > Anaerolineae > B4-G1 > SLSP01 > DSWT01. The sequence continues at coordinate 5,494 of JAKJAB010000198.1, forward strand.
TCGCGGTGATGTACGTCGGCAAGATCGTCGAGCTGGCGAGCACCGAGACGCTGTTGTGGAAACCCCTGCATCCTTACGCGGAGGCTCTGGTCTCCGCGATCCCGCCGGCCGATCCCGACATCAAACTGGAGCGCATCCCTCTAAGCGGCGAAGTGCCTAGCCCGGCAAACCCGCCTTCCGGCTGCATTTTTCATCCGCGTTGCCGCTTTGCCCAGGAGATCTGCGCGCGCGAGGAACCGCACCTGGAAGAGATCGAACCCGCGCATTATGCAAGCTGCCACTTCGCCAGGGATTTGCAGTTGCGCGGCATTGGAGGCGTTGCATGAACGGATCGCGGTATCCTGCATTCGTGGCTTATCTGCTTGGCCCGCTTGGTTGGTTGTATGTGGGGACCTTTCAGCGTAAGAACCGCTTCGCCGTCTATCACACGCTGCAAGCGATAGGACTATTGCTCTTTATCGTAGCGACGTTGATCGGCTGGTATGGGCTGGCCTGGTTGCTAAGTTGGATCCCTGTCGCCGGACCGACGCTAGGGATCATGCTTTTCGCGCTGGTGATTGCGGCGCTGCTTGTCGCCGTCGTCTTATGGATCGTCGGGATGAGTTATGCATTGCGGGGGCGCATGGCGCCGCTTCCGATGATTGGGCGCTTGATTGCGCGTCTTTTATCCGCTTGAGGAGAACAACCTATGCCTAAAATTACATTTATTGGCGCGGGTAGTACCGTTTTCGCCAAAAACCTGCTCGGCGACATTCTCAGCTTTCCGGAGCTGGCGGACGCCGTCATCAGCCTCCACGACATCGACCCTGAGCGGCTGCATACCACCGAGATCGTGGCCCGGCGCATTGCCGACACGCTGGGCGCGCATCCCGTTATCGAAGCCACGCTCGACC
>JAKJAB010000198.1:6396-6638 GCA_022707725.1 Chloroflexota bacterium
GGCAAGCCCTTGCCGGCGCGGATTATGCCATTGGCATGTTCCAGGTCGCCGGGTACGAGCCGGGCACCGTTGTGGATTTCGAGATTCCCAAACGCTATGGCCTGCGCCAGACCATCGCCGACACGCTCGGCATTGGCGGCATCATGCGCGCGTTGCGCACCATCCCGGTTATGCTGGAGATGTGCCGCGACATGGAGGACGTTTGCCCCAACGTGACCTTCCTCAACTACGTCAATCCTATG
>JAKJAB010000199.1 GCA_022707725.1 Chloroflexota bacterium
GAGGTAGTCGCCGCAGTAGATGAGGTGGTCGCCGCCATAATGCTGTTTGTCGATGTAATTGGTGTGCTCGACGAAGGCCAGGAAAGGGAAGCCCTCGCGCTTGGGGATGTTGATCCAGTAATGCTCGCAGGTGACGGGCTGTTCGAGCGCCATCACCATCACCACCGCCCCCATCGATTTCAGGGCATCCAATCCGGCGGTGTATGCCGCCGGCAGCATCGGCGTGCGCTCCCTGAGCATCTGCGGGGAACACGTCGCCAGCACGCGGTTGTGGAGAGGCGCTTCGTCGCGCAATTCCAGACAAATCTGCCCACCACCCTCCGGATGGACGCCGCGCACGTGCGTGTTCAGGCGGACGTCGCCGCCGAGCGCGCGCACCTTATCGGCCAGCGCGTCCACAAAACCCTGGAACCCACCGACGAAGTAGCCGAGTTTGGGACTGCGAGCCACGATCCGCGCCCAGAACCACGCCATGTTCACCTGCTGGTAATAATCGCCGAACTTACCCTCGAGCAATGGCTGCCAGAACGCCTCGTAGGCGCGGGCGCCGACCGCGCGCGTCAGCCATTCGTGCGCCGTCGCCTGCTCCAACGGCTGCCAGCGTGGATTGTAGCGGATGTAGGCCGTTGCCAATCCCACGCGAAACCGCGCCGGTAAAGGAATCGGCTTGAAGGCCAGGACACGCAGCGCCGTCGCTGCCAGATCGCCCAGGTTGGCGACCTGCTTGCCGAGCGGCAGCTTTTCCAGCCCCGGGCCGAACAGCGGTTTGTTGATGGAGTACAACCGCCCGTCTTTGTAGATGGATGTGACCGGCGAAGGGAAGAAAACCCGGTCGGCAAAATCCAGCTCATCCACCAGCGCCAGGATGTCCCGATCCCCGGCGAAGATGTGGTGGTAGAAGCGTTCCAGGGGCCACTCCCAGGCCTCGTCTTTGAAGCCCGCCGCCAGCCCACCGGCATAGGGTCGCGCCTCGTAGACGGTGACGCGATGGCCGGCTTTGAGCAAATCGTAGGCGGCGCTCAGGCCGGCCACCCCCGCGCCGATGATGCCGATGTGCAGAGATGCGATATTATGCATAGCGTCTCCTGTGAAGTAGTCAAATAGTCGTCAGTCGCATCGCCAGTGTTCAAGATCACTGATGTAAGTATACACCGAATATCGCTCATGAAAAAACCGCAAAAATCTCTTGCAAACTATGCTTTTCCGCTGTAGAATTAAGTAAGAGTGGGGTGGTCAGGAAAGTTAAAGCGCAGAAATTCGCTACGGTTTGGAAATAACGCGGAGGCGTTCGCAACCCCGTCTACCGCCCTGACGCGAAACAGACGGCGTGTAATATTCACACGCCGTCATTCTGTGCCAACGAGCAATCTTGTCACAAAAAAGCATTGCTCGCAATTCGTAAGTCGTAATTCGTAATTTTCAACGGAGTGTTTATGCAAGCATATATTATCCATTTCGGCGAGCTGGGCTTGAAGGGCCGCAACCGGATTTTCTTCATCCGCCAGTTGGCCGACAATATCCGCGCGACGCTACACGACGCGTTCGAGGCAGCGGTGACGCCCTTTCACAGTCACGTCCTCGTCAAAGTGTTCGCCGATGTGCCCGCCGAGGCCATCGAAGCGCGGCTCAGCAAGGTGTTCGGCATCGCCTACTTTGCTCCCACGCTCATCACGCCCGCCGACTTCGAGGCGATCAGTGCGGCGGCGTTGCAACTCGCCGAGGGTGTGGTGACGTCCAAAACGACATTCAAGGTAGATACCACACGCGGTGACAAGCAGTTCCCGATCTATTCCCAGGATGTGGACCGCGAAATTGGGGGGCGCATCGTGGCGCGGACCGGCGCGCCGGTCAAACTCAAGAATCCCGATGTGACGGTGAGCATCCAGATTTACGAGGATGCGGCCTACTGTTTCGTGCGCCGTCTGCCGGGAGCGGGAGGACTGCCGGTGGGCATGAGCGGGCGCGTGCTGACCTTGTTCTCCGGCGGCATCGATTCGCCCGTGGCGGCGCACATGATGCTGAAGCGTGGCTGCACACTCGATCTGCTGCACTTTCACCTACTGCCGAGCGCTGAACTGGCGCGCGCTTCCAAGATTACAGACATGGCGCGCGTGGTGCTGGCTCCCCACCGGCTTACCGCGCCGCTGTACCTGATCTCCGCGGCGCCCTTCGAGACGGCAATGGCAGACGTCACCACGCGCACAGCGACCGTCGTCTTCCGCCGCTTCATTATGCGTGCTGCGGAACAACTGGCGCTGCGGCGCAAAGCGTTGGCGTTGGTGACGGGGGAAAGCATCGGACAGGTAGCCTCGCAGACGTTACCCAACATCAACCTGATCAACCAGGCGACGACACTGCCCATTTTGCGCCCGCTCATCGGTTTCGACAAAGCCGAAATTGTCGCCGCCGCGCAGCGCATCGGCACTTATGATCTCTCGATTCAGCCATACAAAGACCCCTGCTCGGTTCATGCGCCCAACCCGGCAACCTGGGCCAATCTGGAGGAAGTTCAGCGCGTCGAAGCCGAGATCGGGGTGCCGACTTTGCTCGAAACGACCTTGCGCGATTACACCGATGAGGTGTGGATCAAGTTTTAGGCTGAGTCCAGCAGTAGCAAATTCGTAAATCGAAGCTAAAATGGAAGACTAGATTTCGTAACTTTCAGCTTGCAACCTGTAACTGGCAACTAATTCCGTAAGGAGGGTAAAAGATGAGTACGATTAACCGCGTTGTCATTGTCGTGGCGCTGTTGGCCCTGATGGCGCTGCTCACCGCCGTCTGTGTGCTGCCCCACATCATTCTCACCAATGTTGGGCAATGGCTGGTCGATCTGGGCCGGTACTTCAACGGCGTGCAACCGGCCTGGCGGATGGTGCTGGGCTTGCTGCTGGCGTTGTTTCTGAACATTGTCATTCTATTCCTGATCTTTCTGGAAGTGCGGCCCGCGCACCGGCGGTTCATCCGCGTGCAGCAGGTAACCGGCGGCATGGCCACCATCAGCACCGACAGCATCACGCAGCAGGTGACCTATAAGCTCGATCCGATCCCTGGCGTGCTCAAAGTCTCGCCCAGGATCAACGCGAAAGGCGATAAAGTGCGGGCCGTTGTCGATGTCGAAGTTGCCGCGGGCAGCGATGTGCCTGACCTGGCAACCCGACTGATGGAAGCTGTGAAGACGGTGTTGGCCGATAGCCTGGGCTTGCAAGTCTACGGTCAGCCGGAAGTGCGGATCAAGGTCGCTTCGAGTCCAACACCCGTAGTGAAGAAACCGCAGCCCAAGCCTGGAAAACCGGCCCCAGAAGCGCCCCGGCAGACTCCGCCGGAATTGCCACGCCAGGTTCCGCCGGAACTACCTGCCGAAGTTCCACCGCCACTGCCCGTTGACGAGGATCGCTAAGCGTGAGTGAAACGACAACGCTCACACCGGACGCACGCCTCGAGGCGCTACTCTTTGTCGCTCCGCAGCCGGTGTCGCTGGAGATACTGGCCGAGTCTGCGGATCTTTCTCTCGAAGAGACTGGGTCCGCTCTCACTGCGCTGGAATCCCGTCTCGCTACGACAGGATTGCGGATCCAGCACAACAAAAAACGCCTGCAAATCGTCTCCGCGCCCGAAGCCGCACCGCACATCGAGAAATTGCTCGGCCTGGAAGTGCGCCTGCATCTCTCGCAGGCGGCGATGGAGACACTGGCGATTGTGGGTTACGCCCAACCGATCACGCGCCCGCAAATCGAGGCCATTCGCGGCGTCGGCTCCGACAGCGTGTTGCGCACTTTGCTCAACGCCGGTCTGATAGAGGAGGTCGGGCGCGCCGAGACGGTCGGGCGCCCGATCCTCTATGGGACGACGTTCGAGTTCCTGCAGCAGTTTGGGCTGCAAAAACCGGAGGATTTGCCGCCACTGGAACAGCCCGAAAAATCCGGCGAAAGTTCTGCATAGTTTGTTCGCCACCTTCGTCAGGTTGGCAACGCATAGAGCATGGAATCACGTAAGAGCTACCCGCCACAACGCACCGGCGCGCGGACGAGGTCGCGCAGCAGGTGTTCACGCCTGGGGTGGCTCTTCGTGTTGCTGGCGCTGCTGATCGTCCTCAACAACAGCACCGTCCGCGCGCAGACACCCATCACGCCGGTAGGTATCTACTACGTGGGCCTCGAGGACATTATCGCCGAAGCCATCAACCTGGCAGAACCCTACATTGTGCGGGTGGATCAACCGGAGCTGGCCCAGGTATTGGTGATCAACGACTTCTTGCCGCGCCAGGCAGAGACCCAGGAATTGTTCAGCGGGATGGCGCAGCGCAGCGATATCGGGCTGGTGGTTTTCTGCGGCCCGCAGTTCCCCCAAAGCATCGAGGATCTGAGCGCGTTGTTGGGCGTAAGCGCGTTTGGCATGACACAATCGCGCGACGCTCTGGCCGTCCAAACCGGCGACCCCGTCGACGCGCTGCAACGCACGCTGACATGGAGTTCTGCACCGCCCATCCAGGCGCGCACCGTTATCTCCAATCCCAACCTGCTACGCCCACTCATCATCACCAACGCGCGCGAGCCGGTAATCCAGCGTATCCGGGGACGGGAACGCGCGCAAACCTTTATCGTCGGGGGGTGGCTCGCGCATCCTTCCAACGATGAGTGGCAGAGCTGGCCCTATTTCAACTACCTCATCTACCGCCTGATTCTTGAAGCGGCCAACGCGCCACACATTCTGGCTTTCGCCAACTATCCCCTTTCCCCCGTCCCCCAAGGGCAGGCCCGATGGGGCGTCATCGGCAGCGGCGGTGCAGCCATGTTCATCACTGCGTGGGCGCTCTACCTGGCCCGGCGGCGGTTGTTCATGCACCCAAAGCTCTGGGACGAGATTCGCCTCCGATCCCACGGCATATCCCAGCGTGAATCGTTGCAGCAGGATGATTGGGAACAGGTCGGGTTTCACCGTCCCCTAGGGGGGCTGCTGGCGCTGCTGCTGCCCTACTTCCTGCTGCTGATCCCAGTGGCCACGTACCAGGGCGATCTGCTGCCCCGTGAACTCATCCCCTGGACGCAGACGCTGCGCACATGGGAAATCCTGGGGCTGGGATTGAGCGCGCTGGGCCTGCTCCTGGATATGGGAACCGGCGTCGCGGCAGTCTATTACTTTGCCACGCTGCGCATCCGCCATCCACGGGAAGCCTTCCGCTACTTCCAATATTACATGTGGTGGCAAGTGCTCAGCGGGGCGGCGCAATTCGGCCTCGCAGCCTTTGTCGCGGCTTTCATTTTACCCGGCACAGCGCAGGCGTACCTGGCCTTTTTCCTGGTCGCTCACGCTGTGATCCAGTTCCCCGGCTTTTTCCAGTGCTTCCGCTTTTTCTTCCGCGCCGTACAGCGACTCGATTACGACCAATACCTGACGCTGGTGCTGGTGGGGGGGACTGTTTTGATCCAGAGCTGGACCGCGCGGACTTTGCGGCAGTGGGGTGCGACACAACCGGCGCTCGGTGAAAGTATGGGCGGGATACTGGGATTGGGTCTAGGTCTGTATCTGACCGAGTTGGTGATCTTCTTGATTGGCCTGGTGCTGTACAGACGCCTGGGCTACGCGCTGCGCGCGCTGCTATTACCAACGTTCGACCGGCACATCACCGCGCGGATGATGAGCTTCGGCGGGCGGTTGGCCTTCGGCGCAGCCTTTGTTCCGGCAGGCGCAGTCGCTCAGGCGCTGCTCCTGCCCCGTTTGATTCCTGGCTACAACGCCCTGCATAACACGTGGACGCTGGCGATCACGTTCGCTGCGGTGTATGAGGTCCTGCAAATTGGTCTGTACAACGGCCTGCTGCCCGCCATCGTCGAGGCACACATCCAGGGGTACGAGCGCTTGCTGCGCTATTACGTCAGCCAGAGCGTCCATTATGGGCTGTGGTTCAGCCTGTTCCTGTTCACCGCGCTGTACGCCGTGGGGGATCGCGTCATCCGCGGTACAACGGGCCTGGCGGCGGCAGAGGTCGTCCATTGGCTGCTACCGGTTCTGCTGTGGGGCGCGTTCCAATGGCTGGCGTGGTCCGCCAATCAGATTCTGATCGCGTTGGGCCGCCCGGCGACGGTTTCGTGGCTGACCCTTGGCGAGCAGGCGGCGCGTGTGGGCTTGCTGGTCGTGTTGGCCCCACCCTACGGCATGGTCGGACTGCCGATTGCCTTTGCCAGCGCGTTGATGCTGCGCGGGCTGGTGGCCTGGTGGTTCGTCGGGCGAGCGACCGGGCGGACGCACGTTTACGTATGGCGGACGTTCGTCGCACCCGTCGGTGCCGCAGCGGCGGTCCACGGTCTGCTGCGGATCGTGGGCGAGTGGGCGTGGGCGCCGACGATTCCGGCGAGTATCACCCTGCTGCTAGGCGGGTTGATCGGGGGGCTGGCGCTGTACGGCTTTTTCACTGCGTTGTTGGGTGGGTGGGATAACGGCAGCATTACCGAGCTGGCGCGCGCGACGCGCCTCAGCGGCCTGGGCTGGCCACTGGCGTGGTTACTGACGAGTGCCGTGCGCCTGGGTGCTCAGCTCTCGCCGTTGCACGGGCGTTTCCCAGCAACGCTGCGCGAATTCGCCGAGGAGGAAGCGCGCGCCGCCACGTT
>JAKJAB010000019.1:0-12627 GCA_022707725.1 Chloroflexota bacterium
TACTCTGCCATCAGCTTCATCGCCCGCTCGGCAATGGCTGCGGGGGTGAAGCCGAACTCTTCCTTGAGGCGCTGGTAGGGCGCAGATGCGCCGAAGCGGTCCAGCCCGATGATGTCACCGTAGCTGCCCACGTAGCGCTCCCAACCCAGGGTGACGCCGGCTTCGATTGCCAGTCGTCTGGTGACGTTGGGGGGTAGAACGGTGTGTTTGTAGAAGAGCGGCTGCTGCTCGAAGAGTTCCCACGAGGGCATACTCACTACGCGCGCGCCGATGCGTCGCTCTTGCAGCAGCTTCTGCGCAGCCAGTGCGTCAGCCACTTCCGAACCGGCGGCGATGAGGATGAGGTCCGTGCGATCCAGCGGCGATTCGCTGAGCACATAAGCGCCGCGCGCCACGCCTTGCATGGCCTGGTCGGCGGCCTCTTCCAGGGTGGGGAGGTTCTGCCGGGTCAGCGCCAGGACAACGGGGCCGTGTTTGTGCTCGAGCGCCACTTTCCACGCGGCGGCGGTCTCGTTGGCGTCTGCCGGGCGCATCACGATCATGCCGGGGATCAGCCGCAGCGACGCGATATGCTCCACCGGCTCGTGGGTGGGGCCGTCTTCGCCCACGTAGATCGAGTCGTGGGTGAAGACGTAGATCACAGGCAGCTTCATGATTGCGGCGAGGCGCACAGCGGGGCGCGCGTAGTCGGAAAAGACCATAAACGTGCCGCCGTAGACCTGTAGCCCGCCGTAGAGCGCCATCCCGTTGAGCAGGCTGCACATCCCGTGCTCGCGCACGCCGAAGTGGAAGTTGCGGCCCAGCGGATTCTCCTTCGAGAAGTCGCCGAAGCCTTTGAGGTACGTGTTGTTCGACGGTTCCAGGTCCGCCGAACCGCCGAGCAGTTCCGGCAGAGCCGGCGCAATGGCGTTGAGCACTTTTCCGGAAGCTGCGCGGGTGGCCATCGCGCCGTCGTCGGGGCGGAAGTGCGGCACACTCTCCTCCCAGCCGGCGGGTAGTTCGCCTTCGAAGACGCGCTGCAATTCAGCGGCTTCCTGAGGGTAGGCCGCCTCGTAGCTGGTGAACAGATCGCGCCATTTGGCCTCGGCGCGTTCACCCTGGGGGACAGCGAGCCGGTAGTGGGCGATGACGTCGTTGGGTACGAAGAACGGTTCTTGCGAAGGCCAGCCGAGAGCATCTTTCGTAAGGCGGATTTCCTCATCGCCGAGCGGCGCGCCGTGCGCTTTGGCGCTGCCCTGCATATTTGGACTACCGTGCGCGATGGTGGTTTTACAGGCGATGAGGTGCGGCTGTCCCTTCACCGCTCTGGCCGCGCGGATGGCAGCATCGATGGCGTCGATGTCGTGCCCGTCGACGGCCTGCACGTGCCAGTTGTAGGCGCGGAACCGGGCCTTCACGTCTTCGGTAAAAGTAATGTCGGTGGAACCTTCGATGGAAATGCTGTTGTCATCGTAGAAATAGATCAGGTTGTCCAGTCCCAGGTGTCCGGCGAGGGACGCCGCCTCGTGGGAGACGCCCTCCATCATTTCGCCATCGGAGACGATTGCGTAGATGTAGTGATCGAAGAGGGCGTAATCGGGGCGGTTGAAGCGCGCCGTCAGGTATTTCTGCGCGATGGCCATGCCGACGCCGTTGGCGAACCCCTGGCCCAATGGGCCGGTCGTCGTTTCGACGCCGAGGTCGAGGTCGTATTCGGGATGGCCGGGCGTTTTGCTGTCCCACTGACGGAACTGTTTGAGGTCCTCCAACGACATAGGATAGCCCGTGAGGTGCAGCAGGCTGTAGAGCAGCATCGAACCGTGTCCGGCGGAAAGGATGAAGCGATCGCGGTTTGGCCAGCGTGGATTGCGCGGGTTGTGCTTGAGGTGGCGCGTCCACAGCACGTAGGCGACGTCGGCCATGCCCATCGGCATACCGGGGTGCCCGGATTTGGCTTTCTGGACGCCGTCCATCGCCAAAACGCGCAGAGCGTTGATACAGTTTTGGTCCAAGGTTGTTTTTGGCATCGAAAACTCCTCCTGATTGTCGTTTTTTAGTATCCCCACACCATCTCCATAATGAGTTCGGTGGGGAAGCGCAACGTGTTTCCGGCGGCCTCCGCCTCGGCAATGGCGGTTTTGATCCGCTGCACGCCGGTTGCGTACTCCGTATCGCTCAACAGCGCCAGTTGTGACGACGTGTGTTTCTGCAAGAACGGGTCGTCGAGCACGGTTGCGCTCGTCTTGTGATCGATGATGCGTTCGACGGGCCGGCGCTCGACCTGTTGGAACCCGGCAGCGCGCATCCAGTCTATCACGGTTTCCCACGATGGAAAGCGCGCCAGGTCGGTTTCGTAGACGCCCTCGAAGTACTCGTAGACGTACCAGGTATGGCGTTGCTCGTGCGGATCCATACCGATGACAGCCACCGCTCCGCCATCGCGCAGCACACGCCGCGCCTCCTGGGTGAACGTCTGTTGCCCGTCCATGTGGTGGATGGCGTTGACGCAGTATACGAGATCGAACGTCCCATCGGGGAAGGGCAAGGCCTCGCCGCGCCCACGGGTCAACCATATCGGCGCGCTGCGATTCTTCGCTTGCGTTAACATCCCTGTGGAAGGGTCGAGACCGTAACACCAGTTCGCAACCGTGCGCATCTCTGCCAACCAGCGTCCGGTTCCGCAGCCAACTTCCAAAACGCGCTGTGCGTTGAGATTGCCTGCCAACTCGAGCAACGCGTGAGCGGTTGCGGGCCGGTCCTTGTCTTCCTCGAACCGCTGATTGTACGTCGGCGCGAGGGCATCGTAATTGACGTGCGTATCCTTCATAATACAGGCCTTTGTAGCAACACAAAATGGTACGCGGATTTTACGGATTCGACGGATTGTTTGAAAACCATCCGTAAACTCCGTGTTTATCCGTGTACTGGTTCCGATCCTATATCCGCCAACGCGCGCAAGGCCACGGTGACGCGGCGCGGCGACTCGGTAAGCAGGCCGATGTCTTCCCAGTATTGTCCGAGCCGTGCAAGGACGCTGCGTGAGATGCGGCCACCGAAGGCCGCGTGCAGCTTACTGAGCTTGAAATAGCCATTCAATTCCTCGATGGCGTAGGCGATCAGCTCGCGTTCCAGCGGGTTCAGCTCCGGGAACGACGACGGCGGGCGCACCTGGGGATCGATGACGGCTGCCGACAGCATCTCCATCCAGAGGGTCGCGTCGTTGATCAGCCGCCCCATCTGGAAGTAGAGGCGGTTCGACCACTCGGCCTCGCCATCCAGGTCGTGGATGAACGGGGGCGAATCGACCAGCGTGCCGTAAGCGGCGAAGGGGAACTCGGCGGCGTTGAACAGCCCCACCGTCGGGGTGACGGCCTCGGCGCGCAGCACGTCCCAGCGCTGCTCGGTCACGGTGAAGTCTAGCTCGAACGTCACCAGGATGCCGCCGGCCAGTCGCCAGTACCAGCGCGCGCCGATGCGGCCTTGATAACCCGGGATGCGCGCGGTGATGGCTTCCAGGATTTGATCTGCCAATTTCAAGGTTTGGTACGAAGGGTAGAATCGGGCCATATGGTTCCTCTATAGTTCTCAGTCGTTAGTCAAGTAGTCTAATAGTCGTTGGTCGCGTTGTTGTTTTCCGGTAGATGGATCTCAACGGATAGAACGGATCAAACGGAAAGAAGCTCACTGACTCGCCGCTCTTCATCCTCGCGGGTCATGATCTCGCCATCCAGACGCTCTGCGCGGAGCGTCTCGAAGATATGGCGGTACAACGGGCTGGGCGGCAAGCCGAGTTGTTTCAAGTCCTTGCCGGTCGTCTCGCACTGTACGCGCCGCCACTCGCGGGTATAGCGCTCTAGTTTCTTGTGGACTGTGGAATCGTCGCTCGCCAGCCAGCCGAGAGGCAGCAATTCAGCCGCCAATGGCTCGAGCAACGTCACGATCTGGCTAGGGCGTTCCACCGTCTCAAGTTTCGACAGCGTCTCACGCAGGATCGGCAAGGCGCGTAAGCCACTACTGATGCGCCGTGGGATGAGCAACCGCTTGATCAAATGCTCGACTGCGCCGGATGAGAGCCGATAGAAAAATAGCGCCCAATAGAAGAAGTCGATGCGCGCACCCTCGCGTTCGTCTGTTGCGATATTCCACAGCGCCAGGTTGTCCAGCTGGCGCACGCGGGTAAAACGCTCATGCAGCCACGCATCGCTAATCAGCTCCGGGTGGATGTGGCCCAGCGCGCCGAGCGCCTGAAGCCGATCCAGTGCGGCCTCTGGTTGCGCTTCACGGAAGATCAGATCGAGTTCGTGGCGGATGCGCCCACCGGTGATGCGGTCGAGCATCGGCAGCGCGTTGGCGATCAGGCTCTCGCTCTGCAAATCCAGGTGGAAACCCAGGCGCGCCTCGAAGCGCGCGGCGCGCAGGATGCGGGTGGGATCGTCGATGAAGCTGAGACTGTGTAGCACGCGAACCACGCCGGCGTCGAGATCGGCCTTGCCGCCGTAAAAATCCAGCAATTCGCCCCACCGTTGCGGATCGAGGCGAATGGCAAGCTTGTTGATCGTGAAATCGCGCCGGTGCAAATCCTGCTTGATCGAACTGCGCTCCACCAGTGGCAGCGCCGTGGGGTGCTCGTAGAACTCCGTGCGCGCCGTCACCAGGTCGATGAAATCGGGCAGATGTTGGGATTTTGGATTTTGGATTGTGGATTTTGGATTTCGAGATGGTGAATTTGCAAACTCTGGGTCTGCCATTCGCCATTCGCCATTTGCCATTTGACATTTCTCCCACAATTCTGCGGGTAGCGTCCATTTCACCGTCCCAAACCGGCTGTGAGTGTGGATTTCGCCGCCGAATTTGTCCGCCAGCGCCTTGCCGAGGGTGATGGCGTGGCCTTCGACGACGATGTCCAGGTCCACGAGCGGGTGTCCGAGCAGGAGATCGCGCACGATGCCGCCGACGAAATACACGTTGTAGCCTTGCTGCGCGGCCAACTCGCCGATTTGCCGGATCAACGCCAGCAGCGGCGCAGGGAAGTAAAGTTCCATGCGGTGGACGGTGTCCTGCTGCAAGGCGTTGGTCTCCGAGAGCGGCAGCCGGATCAGGTCGGTGCGCGTCACCTGGATCATCAGCGCGCGCACCCGTTCCACCGAATCCTCCGGCGAGACGCTGACCGCGCCGTGTTGCATGATGCGCTCCACAGGTTGGTATTCCCATTGGTGTTGCCGGGCGCGGTCCACGGCATTGCGCGTGACCAATCCCAGGATGTTGCCTTCCGGGCCGACAACGGGGAAGCCCTCGTGGCCGGTGCGCAGCATGTGCTGGTAGACGGCGTGCACCGGCTCGCTGGCGCGCACGGTGCGAACGCCGAGCGACATCACGTTGCGCACTTTCACGCGCGGACGGACGAAGTCGGGGAGCAGGTCGCGCAGTTCGGTGAACACGTCGATGGCGTGGCGCTGGCGGATGAGCGCAGCGGCGGCGCGATCGTGCCCGCCGCCGCCGAAGTGGGCGGCGACCTCGGCCACGTTGATGTCGTCCGTGTTGCTGCGGGCCACTAATTGCGTGTTTCCGCCGATCTCCACGAGCACGAACAGCGCCGAAGGGTCGAGTAGATCGCGCAGTTTGTGCGCCAGCGTCGAAATTTCCTCGTCGGTGTTGGGCGGCGATTCTGCCCAGCTCAAGACCACCGGATGCCCGTCGATTTCCAACGTCTCGACGTGCTCCTTGAGTGCATCGTAGATCGTTTGCTGCGTGGTCGTGAGCGGGTGTTCGAGAAAGTCGGCGACGACTTCCAGGCTCGCGCCTTGCTCCACCAGCCAGGCGGCGGCGCGCAGGTCGCGGGACGTGGTGGCGGCGTAGGTGAGACTGCCGGTGTCCTCGTAGATGCCGGCGAGCATCAGCGTGGCCTCGACGCGGGTGATAGGCGTCAGCCTTGCGGAGAGCGCCTCGACGAGCAGGGTCGTCGTTGCTCCCAGCGTCTCGCCCTGGAAACGCCAGCCCACCGGCAAAACGTCGGGCGGCGTGTGGTGGTCGATCACCAACACGTCGTTAACGTCCTTGCTCATGCCGCGCACGTAGGTGAGGCTCTGCGTATCTACCAGGATCACGCGGCGGACGTGTTGGCCGCGGGGGAGGGTGTCTGGGTCGACAAACGGCAATCCCGTCCCGTAGAGCGCGAGGAACGACTGCACATTGCCGTTGACGCGGCGCGGCAGCACCGGGCGCGCATTCGGATACAGCTTGTGCGCCCCCAGCAGACTGGCAATCGCGTCGAAATCCGCGTTTTCGTGGGTCAGGATGATGTGCATACAATGATTATAGCATGAAACGAGAGACGCGAGGCGTGATACGCAAGGCTCCGGTTTGTCTGTTGACGGTGTATTAGTAAGATGTATAATTATTATGTAATAGACTGACATACGAAGGGAGTGGCATGATGTATCGCACGCAAATTTTACTCAGGCCGGAACAACATAAACTTTTGACCGAGATCGCTTCTCAGGAGAAGCGTAGCTTGTCGGAAATTATTCGTGAGATGATCGACAAGCAAGTCGCCGCGCGCCAGCAAAAGGCGTTGGCCGCCGCCGCGCAGGCTTTGTTGATCGATTACCAGACTGATGCGGAATTGACGGCGTTCCAGGCGCTCGACGGGGATGATTTCGATGCGTAAGGGCGAAATCTGGCTAATCAACCTCGATCCGACCGTTGGCGCAGAAATTCGCAAAACGCGCCCGGCAGTCATCGTCAGTGAGGACGCTATTGGCATTTTGCCCTTGCGCGTGATCGTGCCGTTGACAGATTGGAAAGACCGTTATGGGGTAGCTCCCTGGCTGGTCCAGATTTCGCCCGACGCGCAAAACGGGTTATCTAAACCTTCTGCGGCGGATGCCTTCCAGATTCGTTCGGTGTCGCAAGAGCGTTTTGTGCAATGTCTGGGCGTGCTAACCCGAGATCAACTCCGTAAGATTATGGGGGCAATCCAAATCGTGATCGGTGCGGTTTGACGGATTGTCTGATATAATAGAGCTTCAGTGTGAATCCCATTCTGTGCGTAAAGGCGGCTTGGCGACGATGAATCGATATAAAGTGATCGTGAATCCCATTTCTGGCCGTGGCAACGGCGAACAATCTATCCCTTTGATCCAAAATCTGTTGGAACAGCACGGCCTCTCCTACGATCTGGTACGCACCGAGCGCCCAGGCCACGCGATCGAACTGGCGAAGCAGGCCGCTGAGAACGGTTACGACGTCGTCGTGGCCGCGGGCGGCGATGGAACGTCGAACGAGGTGTTGAACGGGCTGATGCAGGCCAGGCAGGCGGGTGCTGAGGCGACGATGGGAGTTCTGTGCGTGGGGCGCGGCAACGACTTTGCCTTCGGTATGGGCGTGCCGCCGACGCTGGAGGCTGGCTGCGCGGCGCTGGCGGGTGGACGTCACCGTCTCATAGATATAGGATGGGTGGAAGGCGGCCTGGTTCCGCAGGGTCGCTACTTCGGCAACGGCGTGGGCATCGGCTTCGATGCGGTGGTGGGCTTCGAGGCGTTGAAGCTGAAACGGCTTAGTGGCTTTCCCTCGTATATCGTCGCGGCGCTCAAAACGATTTTCCTGTACTACCGCGCGCCGTTGCTGCGGATCGAATATGGCGCGTTTACGGTGACACAGCCTTCCCTGATGGTTTCGGTGATGAACGGGCGGCGTATGGGCGGCGGCTTTATGATGGCGCCGCATTCCAGTCCCGATGATGGTCTCTTCGACCTGTGTATGGCAGCGCACGTAAGCCGTGTGGCGATCTTCCCGCTGATCCTGCGTTTTATGAAGGGGACACAGGCCACGCACAGCGCGATCACGACGGACCGCGCGGAACTTGTCACCGTGACGGCGGTGGAGGGCGTGCTACCCGCTCACGCCGACGGCGAAACCGTGAGCGTCGAATCGCGTGAGCTGACGATGCGTGTCCTGCCGCGCCAGCTTGCCGTGGTTAGCGGGGAGGCGGCGTGATGTTGGTGCAGTGGTTGGTCAACACGACGCTCAGAGGCCTGACGGACGTCATCTGCCGGGTGGATGACACTCAACTGGAGCGTGTCCCGCAACACGGTCCATTGATCGTGGTCGCCAATCACATCAACTTTTTGGATGCGCCGGTCCTTTTCTCGCGCGTGCATCCGCGCCGGGTGACGGGGTTTGTGAAGTCCGAGACCTGGCAAAACCCGACGCTGGGCATGTTGTTCGATGTGTGGAAAACGATCCCGTTGGAGCGCGGTGAGGCCGATGTGGGAGCGTTCCGCGAGGGTTTGGCGGCGCTAGAGGATGGCGCGATTCTCGCGGTAGCCCCTGAGGGCACACGCAGCGGGCACGGGCGTTTGCAGCCGGGCCGTCCTGGCGTGGTGGTGCTGGCGCTGCACAGTGGCGCGCCAATTCTGCCGCTCGTCTACTACGGCTCTGAGCGTTTTCACGACAACGTCCGCCGTTTGCGCCGCACCGATTTCCGCATCGTCGTTGGACAGCCGTTCTATCTGGATGCGCGCGGAAGCAAAGTGACGCGGATAGTGCGTCAGGCAATGGTGGACGAGATGATGTACCAAATCGCCGCCTTGCTCCCTCCGGACTATCGCGGTGTCTACGCTGACCTGGACTCGGCCACCGAACACTTCCTGCGCTTCCCTGAGGGCAGCGCTAGCAATCTCCCTGGTCAACGGATTGACCGGATTTTAACGGATTTGTAACTATTCAGGTGGGACGCACTTTTACGCCTGCAATGACAGTAGGAAGCGCAAAAATTGCCGTTTTGGATTCAGTTAAGTGCGTCCCACCTCAAGGCTGAATAGTTACACGGATTTTTGATTTCATTTGCCATTTGCCACTTCTGAGGGAGGACAATGATGTCGTTGAAACTCTACGATACGTATACCCGCTCGGTGCGGGAGTTCGAACCGCTGCATCCGCCGGAGGTGGGGATGTACACATGCGGGCCGACGGTCTACGATTACGCGCACATCGGCAACCTGCGCACGTACATTTTCGAGGATGTGTTGCGCCGTGTGTTGGCGTTCAACGGGTACCAGGTCAAGCACGTGATGAATATTACCGACGTGGGGCACCTCACTTCCGACGCCGATACCGGCGAAGATCGTATGGAGAAAGGCTCACGGCGCACCGGCATGACCGCGTGGGAGATCGCCGAGATATACACGCGGGAGTTCCAGGCCGATATGGAGCGCTTGAACATTCAGGAGCCGACGATTTGGTGCCGCGCCACCGATCACGTCGCGGAGCAGATCGAGACTGTCCAGTGCATCGAGGCGCAAGGCTTTACGTATCGCACGTCGGATGGCATTTACTTCGACACGGCGAAGTTGCCGGATTACGGCTACTTGGGCCGGCTGGACATCGAAGGACTGCAATCCGGCGCGCGCGTGGACCGCGGCGAGAAGCGCAACATCACCGATTTCGCGTTGTGGAAGTTCAGCCCGCCGGGCCAGCAGCGGCAGATGGAGTGGGACAGTCCCTGGGGGGTGGGGTTCCCCGGCTGGCACATCGAGTGCTCGGCGATGTCCGCCAAATACCTGGGGCCGTTCTTCGACATCCACTGCGGCGGTGAAGATCACATCACGGTGCATCATCCCAACGAAATCGCGCAGACGCAGGCTTGCTACGGCACGCGCCTGGCGAATTTCTGGCTGCACGGCTACTTCTTGCAGATCGATCAGGCGCGCATGGGCAAGTCGGCGGGCAACTTCCTGCGCGTGCAGACGTTGATCGATGAGGGCTACGATCCGCTAGCCTACCGTTTCATGTGCCTGGGCGCGCACTACCGCTCGCGGTTGAGCTTCTCGTGGGAGGTGTTGGACGGGGCGCAGACGGCGCTCAACCGGCTGCGCGCGGCGGCATACTCGTGGGGCGCGCCGGGTGTGGTGGATGAGGATTACATCGACAAATTCGCGGCGCACGTCAACGACGACCTGAACATGCCGCGTGTGTTGGCTCTGACGTGGGATTTGGTCAAGAGTGACCTGTCCGACGCGACCAAGAAGGCGACGCTGTTGTTTTTCGACCAGGTGATGGGGCTGCGGTTGGCGGAGTGGGAGCCGCTCGAAGAAGCGATCCCCGACGCAATTATGGCGCTCGTCGAACAGCGCGCCGCCGCCCGCAAGGAGAAGCGCTGGCAAGACGCCGACGCCTTGCGTACTCAAGTGACCGAAGCCGGCTACGAAATCGAAGACACGCCGCACGGCCCACGCGTCCGCAAACGCGCTTAGCGCCGCAACTTGCGCGAGCGCATTGCGTACATGCAAATGTTTCACTTCTCAAGAATCCGAGACTGGGGGCTTGGGAGTGGGTTGGCGCCTCCAAATTATACCCCCTCTCTCTTTTCGTTGGGAAGTTAGCGCCGCTGCGTCGAAACACTTTGTGTCTTTAGTCCGAAGTACCGCCGGAGTCTTTTTGATTCCGGCGGTTTTGTCATGACCTTAAGCCACGCGGCGCTGTTGCGTATTTTTCCGAATAAAGTACAATGTTGTTTAGTTTATTCTTCCGTTTTTAGATAAGAGGGCATTGTAGCGCGAGTTGTCAACTCGCGGCAAAAGGCGAATGGCTAATTCGCCCGACAAAGCTGACGATAACAGGAGATTCGGATGCGTATCAAACAGTGCATTGCTTTATTGTTGCTCGTGTTGAGTTCGTTGTTGGCGGGCTGCGCGACACCGGCGCCCGCTGCGCCGAAAGCGGCGTTTCAGGAGACCGTGGTGCAGGTGTCGTCCTTACCGGCAAATTTGACGCCGAAAATGGTGGAAGAACTGCGTGCGAACGACGAGATCGTCATCATCGATGTGCGAGAGCCGGAGGAATTCACCGTAGGCCGCATTCCTGGCGCGACGTTGATCCCGTTGGGCGAGCTGGCAGGTCGCACAGATGAAGTTCCCACGGATAAACCGGTGGTGATGGTCTGCCGCAGTGGAAACCGCAGCGCGCAGGCTGTGCAAATTCTGCAAAAGGCGGGTTTCACCAATATTCACAATATGACCGGCGGGATGATTGAGTGGACCGCCGCCGGCTATGTGCCTGAAGCGGAGCGTTAGCCACCGTTGTTGTAGCGGGCAATCTGCTGTTCGATGAATGTGCGAGATGCTTTCAGCGTCTCGACATTTTCGACGCCGGCCAGCTCGATGATGAGTGGACCGCTGTAGCCGACTGCGTCCAGCGCCCGCAAGATGCCAGGCCAGTCGAGGATGCCGGCGCCGAGCGGCAGGTGGCGTGGCCCGGCGGGATCGTAGTCGGCGAGATGCACCGTGGTCAGGCGGCTGTTCAGCGCCTGGATCAGGGCGGCGGGATCCACAGAGGTTTCGCCGGCCTGGAAACTGTCGAAGGTGAAGCCCACCGGGACGCGATGCTCATCGAGGATGCGGATCTGCTCCGGCGTGCGTAAGTAGCACCAACTCACGTTTTCGCGGCACAGCGTTACCCCTATGGCGCGGGCCTGTTCGGCGGCCCAGGTCGCGCCCTCCAAAAAGCGCGCGACGAACGCCGGGTTCTTGAAGCCAAAGCGGATGCCGTACAAGATTCTTCATCGATACTGTTGCTCAGTGTCTTGGTGTGACATTTCTGTTTTGTGAAAGGCTACATTTGACGGATAAGTTCTGTTGCGCTATGATGATAGCATCACAGGGGATGTAACCAGTTGTGAAAGGAACGGACATGCCCTATGGGCAACGTCGCCACACGCTTGCTTTCACTGATTTTGCTTCTGCAGTCGCACGCCACGTGGAAAGCGGCGGATCTCGCCGACGAGTTGGGCGTCTCCGAGCGGACGGTTCACCGTTACATGGGGATGCTGGAAGAGTTGGGGATTCCGCTCTATTCCGAGCGTGGGCCGTATGGCGGCTTTGCGCTGGTGCGCGGCTACAAACTGCCGCCGTTGATCTTCACAGCGGAGGAAGCGACCGTGCTGTACATGGGCGCCAACCTGGTCGGCGAGGTGTGGGGGCAGACGTACAAGGACGCGATAACGGCAGTCACGGCCAAGCTGGACAACGTGCTGCCCGACGACCTGCGCCAAGAAGTGGCGAGCGCGCGGCAGAGCCTCGTGATCTGCGGTCTGGCGGCGCGGGATTATCGCCCCTGGGAGCCGATCATCCACACGCTCCGCGAGTGCATCATAGGGCGGTGCTGCGTGCGCCTGATCTACCAAAGCTTTGCCCTAGAGGAAACCTGCCGCGACATCGAGCCTTACGCACTGACGTTCCACGGCGGGCTGTGGTACGTGGTGGGATTTTGCCGCTTGCGACAGGCGTTGCGTACATTCCGGGTGGATCGCATCCAGCGCGTGACGCCGTTGAAAATCCCCTTCACCATCCCGCGCGATTTTTCAGCGCGTGACTACGTCACTCAAGCCTTGAGCTTCGAGCAGAATTACACCGTTGTTGTACAGATTTTCGCCGACGTTGCTCCGCACATCCGCGAGCGGTACGGTCACTGGATGGAACTGACCGAGTGCCCGGATGGTCTGGTCACGGCACGGTTTGGCGCGTCCACGCTGGAATGGGCCACGGGCTGGGTGCTCAGCTACGGCGAATCCGTGCGGGTGCTCGAACCGCCGGAGTTGATCGAACGCGTGCGCGCTGCCGCGGAGGCCATTCTACAGCAGTATGCTTGAGT
>JAKJAB010000019.1:12711-19353 GCA_022707725.1 Chloroflexota bacterium
ACATCAGGCTGCCGAAGCGTTCCGCCACCGCCTGACTTAAACCGCTGGTAACCGGTCGTAGTACTGAGCGATGTAGTCCTTGCTGCCCGCCCCACACACCGATGAACATCAACGCGCCGGAGACCAGCCCGCACAGGTGATCCACACCGCCAGCGCCCGGCATACACTGTGCCGCGGCGATAACCGGTTCCGCTAACGGCGTCTCGAACACCTCGGCGAGCACCCGTAAAACGGTCATCGCGCAGTTGTTGTCCCCCGTCACAAAGTATGTGGCAACGCGTTGTTGTACTAATGTTTCGATATCGTTGTTGATATTCATCGATACACCTCGTTGAATTATGGCTGCGTATCCAGTCTTCCAGTATACGCCATCCCTGCGCAGAGGCAAGTCGAGTGGCTGCGCGCTTGCCGAAGTTTGCAGTTCAGGGTAGCATGGATATATTGCACCATGCACAATGTCTGTATCGTAGATTCCTCAGCTCGGATGTGCAAAAGGATGGTGGATATGGGGAAGTCTCGCATTCTGGTAATAGGAGAGGTGTATTCAGCGATCAATGATGTTGCTGAGATGTTGCGAGCTGCCGAGGAGCTGATGGTGGACGCGGTGACTGTAGCGGATGTTCCCCGGATGATGGCAGAAGTTAAGCCGGATTTGATTGTGATGGACGTTGCGTCGGGAGGCGCTTTCGAGAGCCTGCAAATTGCCGAAAAACTACGGGTGGGTTTCGACGTCCCGGTCATTCATCTGGTTGCCGTCGAGGATGCATTGCCTGTACAGCGGGCGACGATTGCCGCACCCTGCGGCTACTTGCTCAAACCTCTTCAAGCGCGTGAATTGCGGAGCGCCATTGAAGTGGCATTATACCGGCACAGTATCGAGAAGCGATTGGCCGAACGCGAGGCCAGTTATCGGGGCCTTTTCGAAGACGCGCCTTTCTCTGTGTGGGAAGAAGATTTCAGCGCGGTCAAAACTTATCTTGATACGCTGCGTGCGAATGGCGTGGATGATTTGGAACATTATCTGCACGATAATCTAGAGGTGATGCAACACTGCGCCGCCCTTGTCAAGGTAGTGAACGTCAATCAAGCCTCGGTAGAATTGTTCGGCGCTGCGGACAAAACCTCGTTGATGCAAGGGGTCGGGAGTATATTTGTCAAACAATCTCTGGCATCCTTTGCCGATGAATTGGTCGCTTTTTTGCGCTGGCAGAAACGCTTCGAGAGTGAAGTTGTGGGGCGTAGGGTCGACGGCGAATTGCTCGACACACTATTTCAGGCCACACTCGTCTCTGGCTATGAAGAAACGTGGGGCAAGGTCTTCACTATGGCGACCGACATCACTGCCCGCAAGCGCGCCGAAGCAGAATTGGTGCAAGAACGGCAGTTGTTGCGCGCTGTCGTCGATCATTTGCCCGATGCTATCTATACGAAAGACATGCAGGGCCGCAAAACATTGGCGAACCGCGCTGACCTTGACAATATGGGCATTGCGACGGAAGAGGAGGCGTTGGGTAAAACTGATTTCGATATCTTCCCGTCTGAAGTGGCGAAGTATTTCGATCTCAAAGATCAAGATGTGTTCCGCACGGGGCAAGCACAGCTCAACCATGAGGAATACTTGTGCAACCGTGAGGGACGCTGCGTCTGGTTGCTCAGCTCCAAACTACCGCTCAAAGATTCCACAGGGCAAGTGATCGGGTTGGTGGGGATTGGCCGTGACATCACTGAGCGAAAGCGCATGGAAGCGGAGCGCGAGCGGACCATCGCGCTGCTGCATCTCATCAACGAGAAGGATGATTTACACGATCTGATCCAATCGGTCCTGGATTTGTTGCAGCGTGAGTTGGGCTACGACGCGGTCGGCATACGGCTCAAGCAGGGGTACGATTTCCCCTACTATGAAGCCCGTGGATTCCCGCCCGAGTTTGTGCAGGCCGAAAGTTTGTTGTGTGTGCTCGACCAACGCGGCGAGCTGATGCGCGACAGTGCGGGCAATCCCGTCCTGGAATGTATGTGTGGCAATGTTCTCTGTGGGCGCTTCGATCCGGCCTTGCCGTTTTTCACCGAACATGGCAGCTTCTGGACCAACAGCACCACCGCGCTATTAGCTTCCACCAATGAAGCCGACCGGCAGGCGCACATGCGCAATCGCTGCAAGAGCGAAGGCTACGAATCGGTGGCGCTGATTCCTATACGCGCCGCCGCAGAGACGATTGGGCTATTGCAATTCAACGACCGCCAGACGGGACGCTTCGACCCACAGATGATCGCGTTCCTGGAATATCTGGCCGATAGCCTGGCCACAGCCATCGCGCACCGGCGCGCCGAGGCGGCGCTGCGCGAGAGTGAGGCGCGGTATCGTGGGCTGGCAGATGCGACAACCGATGCGATCTACGGTCATTACGTGGGCGCGGACTACAGACCTGGTGCGATCTTTGAGGTCAACGAAGTCGCCTGTCGCATGTTGGGGTATACGCGTGAGGAACTCTTGCGTATGTCGGTTGCTGACGTCGACGCGCGCGACTCTGACGTGGACATCCCGGCAGTGATGCGCGAGTTGGCCGCGGGCAAGGATATGTTGTTTCCACAAACGCATGTCACCCGCGATGGGCGACGCCTCCCCGTCGAAGTTCATGCGCGTATGTCGACCTATCAGGGCAAGCCGGCGATTTTCTCCACGGTGCGCGATATCACCGAGCGGTTGCGCGTGGAAGAGGAGCGCCGGCAGGCGGATGCCGCATTGAAACGCAGCGCTGCGACGTTGCGCAGCATCTTTAGCGCGGCTTCGATCGGTATTGGGCTGGTCGTCGGCGAGCGTGTGCTCAGTCAAGTTAACGACCGTATTTGTGAATTGACGGGGTATACCCAAGACGAATTGGTCGGTCGAAGCGCGCGGATGTTGTATCCAACCGATGCGGATTTCGAGTATGTGGGCCGGGAAAAGTATCGTCAGATCCGCGAGCGCGGAATTGGCACAGTGGAAACGCAATGGCGACGTAAAGACGGACAGATCCTCGATGTGTGGCTTAGCTCGACCCCCCTTGATCCTGGCGACCTTGCGGCCGGGGTCACGTTCACCGTGCTCGACATCACCGAACGCAAACGCACTGAGCAAGAGCGTGAGCGTCTGCTGCAGCAGGTGCAAGAACAGACGCGCCAGATGCAGCAGATCATCGACACTGTCCCTGAAGGGGTGCTGGTGCTGGATGATGAATTACGCCTGTTGTTGTGTAATCCCTCGGCCCTGCTCTACTTGTCGGAATTGACGGAAACCACGGTATGGGAAACTGGCCAAACATTGACAATGCTCGGCGGACATCCTATCGCCGAATTGCTCAGCCCACCGCCGCGTGGACTGTGGCATGAGGTCGAAAAAGAACGGCGGCATTTCCAGATTACCGCCCACGTTATCGAAACGGGGCCGATGACAGGAGGCTGGATGCTGGTCGTCCGCGACGTGACCGAGGAGTATGCCATCCGCGAGACGGTGCAGCGCCAGGATCGGCTGGCGACGGTGGGCCAGCTCGCTGCCGGCATCGCCCACGACTTCAACAACATCCTCGCGGGTATCGTTCTCTACAGTCAGATGTCACTGCGGACGCCGGACTTGCCACCGCAATTGCACGAACGTCTCATCATCATCGCCAATCAGGCGCACCGGGCGGCTGACCTCATCAACCAAATCCTGGATTTCAGCCGCAGCGCGGTGCTGGATCGCCTCCCGTTGGATCTGGTTCCCTTGCTCAAAGAGCAAGTCAAACTGTGGGAGCGCACGTTGCCGGAGAACATTCGTGTCAATTTCACCTATGGCGCGGATAACTACACGATTGACGCCGATCCCACGCGAATGCAACAGGTGTTCATGAATCTGGTGGTAAATGCGCGCGACGCGATGCCAGAAGGGGGCGCGTTGAGCATTGAACTCACACGCTTGCGCGTCACCAAGCCGAAATATGCTCCACTACCTGACATGCCCGTGGGAGACTGGGTACAGGTTACGATTTCGGATACCGGCCCCGGAATTCCCGAGGAAGTTTTGCCCTACATCTATGACCCCTTCTTCACGACCAAACCGGAGGGCAAAGGTACGGGCCTGGGGTTGTCTCAGGTTTACGGCATCGTCTCCAGCCACGACGGATATGTCGACGTGCATACCGAGGCGAACGCCGGCACGACCTTCTTCCTCTACTTCCCGGCGTTAGCGTTACCGGAATCGCCTGCGAACGTCGTATTCGATGATTTACCCCTGGGCCACGGCGAGACGATTCTGGTAGTGGAAGATAACGCCACTGCTCGCACTGCCATCGTTGCCAGCCTGGAACTGCTCAACTATCACGTTTTGGAAGCTGAGAACGGCAAGGTGGCCTTGAAGGTTTTCGCCGAACACCGCGCGGACATCGCGCTGGTTTTGAGCGATTTAGTGATGGCGGAGATGGGTGGCAAGGCGTTGGCGCAGGCGCTGCACCAACAGGCCCCGGAATTGCGCGTGGTGGTGATGACCGGCCATCCGCTGACTGAGGAACGCGAGATGTTGCGCGAAGCCGGCGTGGTGGCATGGATCCAGAAGCCGCCGGAGTTAACGCACTTGGCAGAGACGCTGGCTCAGGCGTGCGCCCGTTAGGCGCAATTCTCTACTCGCGTTCCTGGTGTTATGTTTGCGGTGCTGTGTTCGCGGCGGATCACAATCCGCCGCGTTGCCACGGCAGATGATCCAGGTCGACGTTCCCCCCTGAAAGAATGATGCCGATCCGCCGTCCACAGAATAGTTCGGGGTGCTCGAATAGCGCAGCGACCGGCACTGCTGCCGAAGGCTCGATGATGATTTTCATCCGTTCCCAGATCAAACGCATCGCCGCGACAATCGCCCCTTCTCTTACGGTGACGATGTCACTGACGTGCTCGCTGATGATTGGGAAGCTTATGTCGCCGAGAAACGTGCGCAAACCGTCGGCTACAGTGTAGGCATTAGTGGGTGGATAGATACGGCCATCGCGCAAAGAACGGGCTGCATCGTCCACCGTCTCGGGTTCTGTGCCGATCACGCGTGTGCGTGGAGACAGCGCCTTTATCGACAACGCAGTTCCCGCCAGCAATCCCCCGCCTCCGACTGGCGTCATCACGATATCTAGGTCGGGGACTTCTTCAAGTAGCTCCAAAGCTGCTGTTCCCTGTCCTGCAATCACGTGGAAGTTGTTGGACGGATGGATGAAAACCACCCCGGTTTGTTCGAGCACTGTTTTTACCGTTTGCTCCCTGTCGAGTGGGTTGGACCCGGCCCAGACGATCTTAGCGCCGTAGTCTTTCACTGCTGCCACCTTAACCGGGGGTGCATCTTCCGGCATCACCACGACGGCAGGTATGCAGCGCAGTCTCGCTGCATACGCGATGGCTTGCGCGTGATTCCCCGACGAGTGCGTCGCCACCCCGCGCCGCGCTTCATCCTCTGACAGTGCGAAGACGGCGTTGCATGCCCCTCTCGCTTTGAAAGCGCCGACGCGCTGGAAATTTTCGGCTTTCAGGAACAGCGCTGCATCCGTCATTCTGTTCAGCGTCCTGGAAGTCAAGACCGGTGTGCGCTGCACATAGGGTTGGATGCGCCCGGCAGCCTCGATCACATCATCAAAAACCGGGAGTTTTTTCATAGTTTCTCCGCACCTATCGACGACCATTTGCCAAACATCTTCGCTCGACTCGCCAGAGTATATCGTATCCCCAGAATCGAGCAACCGCACGATTTCTCCTGCCGCGCTGATGTCTGGGGATGTTTTCTGCTATTGACATTTTGTCAATAGCGTTGTACAATATGGGCATAACATGGAATCGAAGCACAAAGGAGGTGAGAACATGCCTAGATTTGATGGAACCGGACCGCGTGGTGCGGGCGCAATGACTGGACGAGGCCAGGGCTATTGCGCGGTTGCCTATCCCGAAGACAGCCGGCCGTACGGCTACGCTGGACTTCAGGGCCGGCCCGTGGGTGGCTTTGGATTGGGGCGCTGGTTGAATCCCTGCCGCGCTTTCGGTCGCAGGATGCGCGGGGGCGGACGGGGCCGGCGCGCGCGGTGGTAAAAGAGGAGGTGAACGATGCCAGGTGGAGATCGAACCGGACCGCAAGGAATGGGGCCGCGCACAGGGCGCGGACTCGGTGACTGCGGCGTAGCGGACCAGCCGCGTCTGGGCCTGGGTTTTGGCGTTGGCCGCGGGCGGGGCTGGCGCAACTGGGCGCGCGCCACGGGGCAACCCGGTTGGTTACGCTTCGGCGGCTGGGGCGTATCCCCGGCGCCGGTAGACGAGTCCGCACTGCTCAAGGCGCAGGCTGAACAATTGCAGGCGCAGTTGGATGCCGTGCAACAACGGCTGGCAGAACTCGGCAACGAGTGATGTCCTTCATGCTTGCCGCCGCTTCTGCGTTTGTCGGGAGCGGCGGCTTTGCCTGTTGATATGGCGAACACCACATCACCTGCATTGACCTGCGGCCCGGCGCCTTCGCGGCGTTTGGGCCGCAGCCTGGACATCAACCGCATCCCGCCCAAGACGTGCACGTATGCCTGCGTCTACTGCCAGTTGGGGCGGAAAACCTTGTCGCATGTGGCGCTTTGCTCACGACACAGTATAATCAACATACATTCTATCTCAGAGGTT
>JAKJAB010000001.1:0-4064 GCA_022707725.1 Chloroflexota bacterium
ACGGGCTGGTCGTCCTTTTCTGCGAGACGCAGCGCAACGATCCGATGGATATTGCGGCTGCGATCAAACGCGCGGTGGACGAGTCGGGCGTAACCGACAAACCCATCGCCGTGTCGTTCATCGGCGGGGCGGAGGCCGAACGCGCGATGAAGTGGCTGGTGGAGAACGGATTGCCCACTTACGGGGCGCCGGACATCGCCGTGAATGCCATCGCCGCACTGCACGAATACGCCTGCTATTGCGAGCTGGCGACAGAGACATTCACGCCATACCGCGACGTCGATCCCGCCGCTGCGCGGGTCATCATCGCACAGGCGCGCGCGACGGGCCGGGTCTACCTCAGCGAGATCGAGTCCAAGAAAGTGTTCGCCGCCTACGGCCTGCCCGTAGCGGCCACTGAACTGGCCAAGACGGAGGATGAGGCCGTACAATTGGCCGACACGATGGGCTATCCCGTCGTGCTGAAAATTATGTCGCCGGACATCCTGCACAAATCGGACGCCGGGGGGGTGAAGGTCGACCTACGCAACGCGGACGAGGTGCGCGCCGCGTACCGCGCCATTCTCGCCAGCGCCCGCGCCTACAAACCCGATGCGCGTATCGAAGGTGTAGCCGTCCAGCAGATGGCCGCGCCGGGCACAGAAGTTATCCTGGGGTCCATCAACGATCCCACGTTCGGCCCCACGGTAATGTTTGGCCTGGGCGGTATCTTCATCGAAATCCTCAAAGACGTGACCTTCCGCGTCGCGCCCATCTCGGCGGAGCACGCGCTGGCGATGCTCGCCGACATCCAGGGCGCGCCATTGCTGGCCGGCGCGCGCGGCGAAGCCCCCCGCGACCGTGTCGCGCTCGCCGAAGCGCTGAGCCGCTACTCGCAGATGATCATGGATTTGGGCGATGACATCGCCGAATCGGACGCCAATCCCGTGCTGGTGTATGCAGAGGGGCAAGGGCTGAAGGTCGTGGATGCACGCATCATTTTAACCACACGATAACTCGACCCGATAACGTCGAGCGCAAGCAGGCCGTGTCCAATAACACGGCCTGTTTCATTATCGTGTCCTTTAGTACTTGTTTAATCTCCCTCCCCGCATACAATGAATGTAATAAAGTGTGAGTATTATTGGTGGAAACGTGGCAGAACATATAACCGACGGACACCTTGCCCAGAATGACGAGGAACGGTCGTTCTCCGAGCGCCTGGCGTTGCTCACGATGGTGTCCAACGAACTCTCGAAGGCCAAGACACTCGATGAACTTTGCCGCCGCGCCGTGGAAGCCGGGCGGGAACAACTGGGGTTCGACCGCGTCGCACTGTTTTTTGTCACCGCAGACCATGGCACGATGATCGGGACGTATGGGACCGACAACGATGGGCAGACGACGGACGAGCGATCGGAGCGTCATGCCATCGCCGCTCCCTCTGGATTGCACACAGTCGTTTCCGGCGCAGCGCCGTTCCGGCTCTACAAAAATGCTCCTGTATTCCGCGGAGATGGCGAACAGGTAGGCGCAGGTGACCGGATCGCCGTGGGGCTGTGGAACGGCGAAACCGTGATCGGCTTCCTGAGTATGGATAATTTCATCCGCCGGCGGCCCTTTACCGACCGCGATTGCGAAATCGCGCGGTTGTATGCCTCTACCGTGGGTCATCTCTGCACGCTCAAACGCGCGCAAGATGAACTGGCGCAGTTCGCCGCCACGTTGGAGCAGCGTGTTGCCGAACTGACAAAGGAACGGTTCAGAGATATTTTCGAGAACTCACCCATCGGCATTTACCAAACTACCCCTGAGGGTCGTTTCTTGACGGCCAATCCAGCCTTCATCCGCATGTTGGGCTACACCTCCTTCGAACAATTAGCGCAGCACAACTTGAACAGCGACGATTACTTCCCCGACTACCCCCGCACAGCGTTCAGGCAGCGTGTGGAGTCCGAGGGCCGCATCATCGGGCTGGAAGCCACCTGGACGAGAAAAGATGGATCGCGCCTGATTGTACGCGAGAGCGCCCGTACCGTGTGTGACGCTGAGGGGCATGTCCTGTATTACGAAGGGACGGCAGAGGACATCACCGCCTGGGTGCAGGGCGAAAAAGAACGCGCGCGCCTGCTGGCTGAAGTGCAAGAACAGGCGCAGCAGATTCAACGCATCATCGACACCGTGCCGGATGGTGTGCTTGTGCTGGACAGCCAGAATAGGGTGCTGCTCATCAATCCAGCAGGGAAAAAAGACTTGCAGATGCTGGCCAATGTGGACGAGGGTGACGTTTTGGATTCCCTGGGCGGACATCCGCTCGGCGAATTTTTAGCCTGGTCCGAGGAACGCCTGTGGCAGGAAATCGAAACGCAAGATCAAATCCTGGAAGTGATTGCGCGTCCCATTCAGGCGAATACGACCGCCCCGCACTGGCTGCTCGTCATCCGCGATGTGACCCAACAGCGCAAGATCGAGAGCCACGTGCAACGCCAACAGCAATTGGCGGTGGTGGGCCAGTTGGCCGCCGGCATCGCCCACGACTTCAATAACATCCTGGCGGTGATGATGCTCTACAGCCAGATGGCGCTGCGCGCGGTAGATTTGCCCGGCCATCTCCGCGACCGTCTGACAATCGTGCACCAACAAGGTCAGCGCGCCGCCGAGTTGATCAACCAGATTTTGGATTTCAGCCGCAGCACCCCGCTCGACCAGCGCCCGCTGGATTTGGCGCCGCTCCTGAAAGAACAGATGAAATTGTGGGAGCGCACGTTGCCAGAGAGCATCCACATCGACATGCAGGAAGATGCCGAGGATTACATCATCAACGCCGACCCCACGCGCATCCGGCAGATGTTGATGAACCTGGTCGTCAACGCGCGCGACGCGATGCCAGAGGGCGGCGCGCTCACCGTCCGCCTGGAACGTATCCGCTTGCGCACCGGTGAAATCCCGCCGCTGCCAGAACTAACTGTCGGAGAGTGGGTTCGCATCGCGGTATCCGATACCGGAACCGGCATCTCCACCGACGTCCTGCCGCACATTTACGAACCGTTTTATACGACCAAAGCGCCCGACAAGGGGACCGGTCTGGGATTGGCGCAGGTCTTTGGTATCGTGGCGCTGCACGGGGGAGCAATCGACGTGCAGACGCAAGCGGGGATAGGGACCACGTTTCTCATTTACCTGCCCGCGTTGGTGCCCGCAGGCCGCGCGCCGCACCATCTCGATATCGCCGAGATACATTTCGGGCATCAGGAAACCATATTGGTCATAGAAGACAACTCCGACGTGCGCGCCACGTTGGTGGAGAGTCTGAAGCAGTTGAACTATCGCGTCTTGGAGGCCCGCCATGGACAGGAAGCGCTGGCGCTCTACGAGCAACACCATCAAGACATCGACCTGGTGATGAGCGACTGGATTATGCCGGAGATGGGCGGGCGCGAACTGGTGCAAGCCTTGCGCGCGCGGGGGCTGAACAAGTCCATTTTGATCCTGTCCGGCCATCCACTGGACCCGCAGGCAGACGACCTGCAAGCCACCGGCGTCGTCTGGCTACAAAAGCCGCTGGGCCTGGAGCGTCTGGCGCGCGGCGTGGCCGAGGCTTTGGCCCGCTAACGGGGCGTTATTTTTCCGTTACAGCCCCCGTAGCAACGTCCATCAGCCATTCGAGGCCATCGTTGTCGCGCAACAACAACTGGTTTTCGGCGGTCCATTCCACCGTGATGAACAACCGCCGGTCTTCGGAGAGCAGTGGGGTTGGCGTCAGTGCGACGGTTTCTACGTACACAATGGACGTGGCGTCCGCCCAATTTGTCGTGCAAGGCCGGAGGGCCAACGTCAGCGCCAGGGCAGCCCCGTCTGGCGACCATACGATGTGTCCGGCCTGATAATCCTGGTCTGATTCGAGTTTCATCTCACGCTCGTTCCCGGTCGTCAGGTCGCGTATGACCAGCCCGCGCTCTCTATAAGCAATATAGGCAAGTGTGGCTTCGTCCGGTGAGAGCGCCAACCAAAACCCCACATCTGGCGCCAGTTCCTCGACGTCCCCGTTGCCCAAATTCAATCTGTGCAAATCCGACCCGTTGACG